>SKOL01000504.1 GCA_007120055.1 Anaerobacillus sp. | reverse complement strand
TTTGGCGCAGGAAATACATTAGCGATGGAACAAGAAAAAGATGGTGGCAATGCACCTGAAATATGTAACTTCGGACAATTTTTACAAAAACATGAGGACCTTACTGTAGCTGAAGCAAGAGCTAAATATGAGGAACATCATAATACACTTGGAGCAAAGCCAAGTAAAAACTTTAAATGTGAAATGATGATGGATAAGTAGTTATAAGTTGCAGCAAAAAGGGACCTTGATAATAGTAAAGGTAACTGATTGTAACTGATGATATCTAATACATTTTAAAAAGACGTTTGCACATAGGATGGGCAATCGTCTTTTTATATTAAAAGAATCTATTATTTTCGTAAGTCTTTATAACAAAACCACCAGTCTAAACAATCAAATTTCGATGCCTTTGCTTGTTCTAACCGTTCTCTTGCAGTCATCACATCTTCAGGTGGTGGTAAAATCACTTGATCATTGATTAATTCATTGTTCGGCCAGTTTGCTGGCATTGCCACTTTATAGCCATCAGCACAACGTAGAACAGAAAAAGCTCAAGGCAGAACCTTGAACTTTTTTGTAGAACTAAATATTCATAATTATAATGTCCACTGGAGACGGACATTTTAGGGATTTGTCCACGAAGGGTGTCTGACACCAATGAAAGTTCACTTTCACCAACATCAATGTAAAATAGTTGCTCAGGCGTGCTCAATTAAAGAAAGTGAACTTTCCCGTAGCAACTTATTTACAGGCCGATCCCTTGTGAATAATTCACTTACTTTTGATACGGGATGTTCAACAATTCTGGAACGGTAACGAACTCATAGCCTTGCTCTTGTAATGTCGGGATGATTTCGCGTAGTGATGCGATTGTATTTGTGCGGTCATCGTCCCAATCACCACCATCATGCATCAGAATAATTGCTCCTGGGTGAACATTGTTAACAACGTTGTCGGCAATCACCTCTGGTGGATCTTCTTGCCAATCTAATGAGTCGACGGACCAAACGATAACTGAGTACGTCAATTCCGCTAACTTTTCAACTAACTCATTATACAAAAATCCGTATGGAGCACGGAATAGCTTGGTTCGATAGTCAATAATGTCGTTAAGGGTATCTTCTGTTCTAGTTACTTCTCTTTCAAGTGTAGCTAAATCGGCCTCTTTGACAAGGTTAGGATGGAAATACGTATGGTTTCCGATGATATGGCCGTCTCCAATCATACGCTCCACAATTTCTGGATAAGCTATCGCCCTTGAGCCCATGACGAAAAATGTCGCAGGTACATTATATTCTGCTAGGACATCTAACACTTGTTCTGAGAAACGCGGATCCGGTCCATCATCAAATGTGATCGCTATTTTATTTTCTGTTTCAGGTCCTTGTAAAAAAACCGTTTCTGGATAGCGCTGTTGCAAAATAATATTCGATATCGGCTGCTCTTGAATTCTTTCTGGATTTTCAGGACCATCTCCTAAACGTGGCAAATCTTCTGGTGGATCACGATCTTTGTCTTTCTTCCACCACCACTGTTGCTCAACCTTTCCTAGGTCCTCAACGTCGTTCGCATGTCCAACACCAACTACAGACAGCTGCGCACCTACCACTAAAAGCAAAATAATCATTAACTTCAATATTCTGTTGTTCATTCATTCATCTCCTTAAAAACAAATTCATACAAACCGATGTTATTTTTTTACTAATTAAGGAGATTTATTCACTTTTATAACTATTTTTTCTAATTATGATCTTGAAAATAGCTAAATAAATGAATTCTTACCTATAGCTTAGATTAAAAAAGCTAATAATCTAAACCCTACTAGTGTTTGTTTTACATACAAAACCTTCATGGCGAAGTACCGCCACCATTTAATGTGGAAAAGGCAAATGATTTCCCTCACTTCGCTGTGACCTTCTTCCGAATCTCAGAGGCTCGTTCACGAAATCATTCGCCTTTTTCATACAAAACCTTGATGACGGGCACCGTCCCACTTGCTATATAAAAAAATGAGAGATTTCCATATAAATCTTACAAAGATATTACAAATTTCATAAATTGTAATTTTTTTCTACAAATTAATGTTTTAAAATTGTATAATAGTAAAAAAGTAACAATTTTATTGATATTTTCTCATTTTTCGACAACTTTACTTTGTAAACATGTTGTTTGGAGGCATTTCTTTGAACTCTATTAACTTCCTACTGAATGTACTTTTTATCATTATCCCGTTATATGTTTACCAAATACTTCTAGTGGACTTAAAAAAGGTTAACCCTTCTTATCGAAATCATTTAATTACTTTTTTATTATCTGTATCTATTTTTCTATGCCTTAGCTTTCCTGTCACTGTTTCTGAAGGGATTATTTTCGACTTGCGACAAATTCCATTAATTATTGGATCTCTATACGGTGGATATATAATAGCCATCCCTTTATATTTGATTGCGAATTTTTATCGTTTTATTATTAATGGAGATGGGGTGTGGATAAGCTTAGCTGCAACAACTATCATCGTTATTTTTGTCCCACTTATTCGAAGTAAATTTCTTTTATCGAAAACAAAACTAAAAATTTTATTTAGCATGACAACTTCAATAACAAGTTCCTTAATTATTGTTGTTATTGCCACACTCGTTATCGGTATGTCTAGTTCAATTGTAATTATTGCTCTTAACTATATTTTCATCCAAAGCATAACGATCGCTTTACTTACATACTTAATCGAGAAAATGCGTGAGAGCATGACACATATACATAAAATTCAAGAAAATGAAAGACTTCAAATCGCTAGCCAGCTAGCGGCTAGTGTCTCACATGAAGTTCGCAACCCGTTAACGGTCACAAAAGGATTTCTAACACTATTACAAGAGAACAATATCACAAATGAAAAAAGAATTGATTATCTTAAACTCGCATTAAGTGAACTCAATAGGGCCGAAGCGATTATTAACGATTACTTGTCTTTAGCACGACCGAAACAAAAACTAGAAACTGTAGGAAATATAACAAAAGATGTTATCAACTCGACCAATATATTAACAGCGTATGCATTAATGAATCAAGTTGAATTAATTACAGAAATCGAGGAAGCATGTAAAGAGTTAACGGCAAAATATGACCCTCAGCAATTTCAGCAATGCTTACTTAATATTGGCAAAAATGCAATTGAGGCAATGCCAAATGGTGGTGTTTTAAAGTTCGGTATTCATTGTGGCCACGAAAATAATATAATAATTAACATTAATGATACCGGAGTAGGAATGACACCTGAAGAGATTTCGAAACTATATACACCGTACTATTCAACAAAAGAAACTGGAACTGGATTAGGGATGATTGTCGTTTCTGAGATGATCCAAGCTATGCAAGGGAGACTCGAGATTAACAGTAAAAAGGGAGAAGGAACGACTTTTTCAATATCAATACCTTTACATATAAAATAAAAGTGTCAACAAACCTTTAATTGCACTCGTATAGATGTGCTTTAAAAAGAGAGCTGACACTTTTTGAACTGTTAATCTCTACTTGCCGAATATTCCTCAGATCCTTGTTCTGTTTCACGGTAGTGCATGATTTCATCTTCTTTTAAATAGTAGATTGAGTATGAAGTGGCAATATCATTTTCAAAAAACACCATCAATTGAGCTTCCATTTGCTCGTTGTACAGTCCCTCAACATCAACTGCGTTAAGTTGATTATCAAAGAAATACCCTTCGCTTGGATAATCGTATCTCCAAACGTGTAAAATGGCATCTTTCGCCTCGACAGTCGGCTCACCTAATAGTAGCTCCACATCATTAAGCTCTTTTCCTACAATATCTTTTTCTTTTAGAGTGTCGACATTACTTCGGTATTGCTCTTCGGTTGGTTCTTCTTTTTCTTCCTCCGTGACGTCTTCAGTTTGTTTTTCTTCATTTTTTTCCTTTTCGTCACTCTGGTCTGTATCTTCGTTGACCGGCTCTTCTTTACCTATATTATTTTCTTCATTCTCTTCTTGAGTTGTATCATTTTCATCACTTTCTTCATTCACTTGTTCCTCTTGATCAACGTTGTTTTCAGGCTCATTAGTGTCTGTTTGTGTACACGCTGAGCCGAATGCTAATAATAAGCTTAGTAACAATAATAGCCAAATTTTCTTCAATATTATCACTCCTAAGTCGCTTAATTTTCAGATGCCTCATACATATAAAACTGTTCTAGCATATGCTCAAAACGTGCCCCATGACCTTCTTCTGCTTCTAAAAAGTATTTTTGTTTTACAACAAAGCTTCCGTCTTGCTCGTTACTAAAGAAATAATATCTTGCAACTGGGTCATCCCATTCATAGCCACCTGTACCAGCAACTGCGTGAACGACGAAACTTTCGATCGGCCATTCAACTTCATCGACTTCTAACACGGTCGGATATTGTTGTTGTAATTGATCATACTTTTCTTGCGCTAAACTATGAGGGCTATCATTGGTTTGTGAGATTTCCATGAACACTTCTGGATATATCTCAGGTAGCTCTTCATTAAAAATAATCCGATCTTTTCCTTCGACATCAATCATTGAGTACATATCTGTATCAAAATAAATCACATAGCCAGCCTGACCTTCGTGTAGTGAAACCTCACTTTCACTCTCAATACCTTCAATTTCTTCAGTAACAGTTTTTTCTGGCTCGAACATTTGTCGCACTTGGTCAATAAACGCACTTCCTGTATCTGTTGTTACGAGTGTAAGAGCGATCACGAGTGATGCTGCCATTGAAGCAACCATCCCTACCTTTCGATACCCTCTCTTCTTTTTTCCTTTAGCACGCGTTCTTGGCGGAATGTTAATAGTTTCCAATGGTTCATTTTCAATTTCCTTTTCGATGTTCTTCCATATATCATCCTTTAACTTCGGATCATAATCAGTTCCTTCGATGAAACTATCTTTTACTTTTTTATCGAAGTTATCTTTCTTCATCAGTTACGCCTCCCTTATTTTCAGTAAAAGTTCTTTTAGCTTTCGCTTCCCCTTAAACAGTCTCGATTTCACTGTGTTAATATTTAATTCAAGCGCTAAGGCAATATCCATTTCTGTAAAATCATTTAAATATTTTAGAACAATTGGTATTCGCTGGATGTCATCTAGACTTTGGATCGCATCATACAAATCTTCGTATTCTTCGAAATGATGAGCATCGATTTGTGGTTCCAATTTTACTTTTTCGTCGATCTCCATCGGAATAACTTTTGCCTGTTTTTTTAAATAACGGTTACATTCATTAATTAAAATTCGATAAAACCACGGCTTAAATGCTTTTTCCTCATCAAAATCTCCAATATTCTTATATACACGAATAAACGTTTCTTGGACAACATCACTAGCCGTATTATGATTTTTTGTTACTGCTGCGGCCACCCTCATCGCATAATCAAAATGTAGATCATATAATTGTTTAAAAGCTTGGCGGTCGCCACCCTTTATTTTATTAATTAACTCTTTTTCCATTAAGAAATTTCCTCCCTTCTTAACTACTTCACTATATATACCTCGTTGCATTACCAAAAAGTTTTCGTTCTTACTAAATTTTTTTTAGAAAAATTATCCTATCACAAATACAAAACCTTTATGGCGATTAAACGTTACCTTCTAATATGAAAAGTCGGGTGCTTTCCCTCACTTCACCTTGACCTTCTTACAAATCTCAGACGTTCGTTCGCAAAAGCACCCGCCTTTTTTCATAAAAAAAATCTAAATACCAATGTTCGACTGATAGTTAGATTTTTCCTTTTTATTATCCTCAACATTTGCTGTTGTTTTTATTATGCCATTGCCATTACGGTATAATGACTATATTTGTCGTGGCTCTGCGTCCATCAATAACCATAAAAAAGAGATCTCCATTCGTGAAGTGACCGACTAATGTTCGCGGATGCCTAGTATTTGCCCATCTTGAGGGAATCGGTAGCTTTTCACCATCTTTTAACAATGTCGGAGTAAAACTTGCTCCTTGTTGCACACCCAATTCTTTAATTTCTTCTCTAGAAGTAATATTTCCACCAACTAAATTTCCTGTTTGATTAAAACCGATAAAACTAATACTCGTATCGTAAAAGGTGACAATCTCTCCATCGATTACAGTTATTCCAATTGGGTAGAGTTGACCTCTTTGACTAGTAAAGCCACCTGCATTGATCGCTAATATTGCATCAGATCTTTTTGCAGCCTGACTCGTCGTTTCACCGCTACTAGCAATTTCGTCATTTGCTAATACCATACGAATTGCATCAGGGTTAAGTACACGAACTTTTGCCATAAAGCCTCGATAACCCGCCTCTTCAAGAGAATATACTTTTACGATAGAATTTTCTCCGAACGTTTGCCCTATTGGGTCGCCTAACATTGTGGCTAATAACTGTTCGATTAAATCCGTTGACCTTTGTTGATAACCAGTACTTGCTTCTACTAACGATTCTATTCTCTCTTGTTGGGCAAGATAGTCTAAAAGTTCTTGATTTGCGTTATTTTGAATGTAACTTAATACTTCCTTTGAATTTTGAACAATCTGTTTAGTCTCAGTGATGACTTCTCTTTTTTCAAAAAGAAATTGTTGCATCCAATCACTTTGATCGCTAATCTCCTCATATTCTTCTATTAAATTAGCTTCTTCAATACTTGAATACGGGTTAAATTGAATAAAAAAGAGGAGTGATCCGATAATCGGTGCCAATAAAAACAAGAAAAAGATTTGTATTTTAATGAGCACGGGCTGCTTCCTCCAATTTAATTAATTGCGATTGTAATTCGTTTAAGCGCTTGTCTAGTTCGGTCATTCGTTCTTGTAAAATGACTCTCGTCTCATCACTACCAGTAATCGTTTCACCTGTAATTTCCAATGCTTCCTTAATATAATCTAGTTCACCTTTAATTATTGTTAATTCATCATTAGAATCTTTTAATTCTGCATTAAAGCGCTCCAACTTCGAGAAAGCTTCCTCATTTTATGGTAACATCAAATCTAAAATAATTAGATCAAAAGTTTCTTGTTGTGCTACTTGAAACGCCTCATTGCCATTCATCACTGTGTGTACATAAAAACCGGCTTGTTCCAGATTGTACTTTAAAAGGGTTACAATCGCTTGTTCATCATCAACAACTAAAATCTTCTGTTTCACTGAGGTTCACCTACTTTGTAGATTTACAATTTGTTAGTTTAATACAAATCGTTGCCCGTTCACTTCGTAAATAATCCACTCAGCGATATTCGTAGAATAGTCACCAATTCGTTCTAAATATCTACCAAGGAAAGCTAGTTGAGTAATATGCTCGGCATCCACTTGCTCTTGCAGTGAAGCAAACAAGCGTTTAATAAATTGCTTATATTGCGCATCGACTTCGTCATCTAAGTTAGAAATTTTTTGAGCTTGGAGTACATCTCCTCCTTCATACGCTTTTAGTGAAGTTGTTAACATTTGCTTTGCCATTCCTGCAAGCTCAATGACTTCTTCCCCAAAATCAATAACTGCTTGATCATTTAAACGTTTTGCACCTTTAGCAATATCGACAGCAAGGTCGCCAACTCTTTCAAGGTCACTTGATACTTTCAAAGCGACAATAATCTTACGTAAGTCTGAAGCGCGATTGTGACTACTTCACCAAACGAAATGATGGCAAATTTGCACGACCGAATGCCTTTATTACTTGAAAATAAACATCAAGATGATTGGCTAAACCCTGATATAAAGGATATCGATTACTTACAACAACTTGTTAAACCATTTCCATCAGAACATATGACTGCTTACGAAGTTACAACAGCAGTTAACAAACCGGCTCATAATGGATCCGACTTGATCGAGCCAATTTAATTAGAAAGACAACTTTCCAAGTTCAAAAATATATACTTGATCGACGAAGAAAAAGACGTGCTCAACTCAATGAAGTTTGGCACGTCTTTTTGAATATATTAAATCGCTTGAACAAATATTATTTTTTCAAATCCCCTGGCATAAAAGCACCAGGCAATAACTCTGCAACTGTCGTTTCTTGTACATTCCCTTTTAAATTTGATAAGTATACCGGCATATTCGGGTCACACAGTTCGGCGATCACTTGACGACAAGCTCCACAAGGCGGGACTGGACGCTCTGTATCGGCGATAACAGCTAAAGCAGCAAACTCTGTCGCACCTTCTGAATAAGCATTAAATAAAGCAGTTCTTTCACCACAGTTACACAAACTATATGCTGCATTCTCGATATTACAACCTCGGTATACGTCACCACTTTTCGTTAAAAGTGCTGCACCTACTTTAAACTTAGAATACGGTGTGTAGGCCTTTTCTCTAGCAATTTTTGCTTCGTTTATAAGCATTTCTTTGTTCATATCGTCTCCACACTTTCAATACGAATTTTTGTAGATTGTTACTATACTCATTACTAACTTCTTAACGTTGCTCGTACCGTTAGTTACCAATAATATGAAATAAAAAGATGTAATATATACACCTTTTTATTTCACCAATTTAACTTTTTCCTCAACTTTTATGAAAACAATTTTACTACCTGGGTGAAAATCAATCCACCTAAAAAGATCCCGACGATACCCATAATCCCTGCAAGTACAGGTGGGGCTGGTAAAGGTAATTTTAAACTTTTAAAAACCAGCCCAATAATTACCCCAGCAAGTAAACTTAATAAAATTTCTTTCATGATTAACCCTCTTTTTTATTAATAATCTGACGTTGACGTTTCGCCATTTACAATTGAAACTCCGGA
>SKOL01000641.1 GCA_007120055.1 Anaerobacillus sp. | reverse complement strand
TACGTATCGTCGTTGAATTGAAAAAAGATGCTGATGCAGCAGGAATTTTGAATTATTTATATAAAAATACAGATCTTCAAATTACGTACAACTTTAATATGGTTGCGATTTTTAATAAAACACCACAGCTATTAGGCTTAAAGCCTCTTTTGCAAGCGTACGTCAATCATCAAAAAGAAGTGGTGACAAGACGTTCTACGTATGAGTTACGAAAAGCTGAAGAGCGTCAGCACGTTGTTGAAGGATTAATTCGTGCGATATCGATTTTAGACGAAGTGATTGAAACGATCCGAGCCTCTAAAGATAAACGAGATGCGAAAAATAATTTAATGAGCAAGTTTCAGTTTACAGATGCGCAAGCAGAAGCGATTGTCACGTTACAGCTTTATCGTCTAACGAATACAGATGTCACGACGCTACAAAAAGAAAGTGACGAATTGCAAAAGAAGATCACTCAATTAAGTGAGATTTTAAATAGTGAAAAGAAGCTGATCCAAGTCATTAAAAAAGATTTGCTTACGATTAAGAAAACGTTTAATGATGAGCGTCGTACAGTCATCGAGGATGAAATTGAAGAAATCAAGATTAATCTAGAAGTACTAGTTCCTGCTGAAGACGTTATCGTTACCGTGACGAAAGAAGGTTACGTGAAGAGAACGAGTGTACGTTCTTATTCCGCGTCCAATGGAGATCCTACGGGGATGAAAGAGGGCGATCGAGTCATTGGTCAATTTGAGACCAATACAACCGACACTTTGTTAATTTTCTCGATGAAAGGAAATTACTTATTTATCCCGGTTCATCAACTTCCTGATATTCGTTGGAAAGACCTCGGACAACACGTCGCCAACATCGTTCCGTTAGAGCGTGGCGATGAAATTGTGAAAGCAATGCCGATAAAAGAGTTCACAGAAGATCATTATCTCGTATTTTTCACGAAAAACGGAATGGCGAAACGTACGCAACTTTCCGATTATCAAGCACAACGTTATTCGAAGCCTTTAATGGCGTTAAAATTGAAAAATGATGATGTTGTTGTAGATGTTCATTTAACTGATGGGTCGAAAGATGTCTTTTTAGCTACAGCCTACGGGTTTGGACTATGGTATGAAGAAGATGAAATTAGTGTTGTCGGACAACGCGCAGCAGGTGTTAAAGGAATAAACTTAAAAGATGGCGACTATGTCATTAGCGGTCTAACATTAGAAAAAGATGAGAAAGCCCATTTATTTGTCGTTACTCAGCGTGGCGCTTATAAAAAAATGAATTTAACCGAATTCGATAAAACATCGCGAGCAAAGCGTGGCTTAATCATGTTACGAGAGCTAAAAAGTAATCCTCATCGCTTAATCGCTTTAAAAAAGGTTGACCAGCATTCTGTTTTTTACTTGAAAACGGAAAATGGAATTGAAGATGCATTACAAATGGATCAAATTCGCTTAAGTGACCGATACAGTAACGGTTCATTTATATTAGATACAACTAAAGACGGTGCAATAATTGATTTGTGGGAAGAAAGAAAAGAAGAACCAAAGCCAGAGTAGAAGATTTTAATAAACTTTATACTAGGAAGAAAAACTAAGGTACTCGCTGAATGTTTTTAGCGAATCCCTTAGTTTTTTTAGAACGGTAATGAACCACAACGTTGCTCACAAATCGTGATAGCGACAGTTGAAAGCGAACTTGTTTCAGCAAGCTGAAACATCGAGAAATCAGATAGAGTCTCGACTTCACCTGTTTAAAAGTTCCCACCTCAACGCGTCGTCTAACTTTTTGAGGTATTCATGAACATTTTTATCAAATTGATAAGTGATACCGTCATAAGTATTTACGTATAAATACTCTTTATCCACATATTTTTCATCACAATCAGGGTGGTAAATCGCGGAGATGACATCAATGATTTTAAATATATTTTTTATACGGCTACAATCTTCCTGTTCTTTTTGTACGAGTACTTTGTACGTATCGATGCCGTAGCTTTTAATGTCGATTATCTTGATTTGTGTGTTATCTATATTTAAAAATTTAACTCTTCCTTTCATAATAAATCCCCCCTCAGTTGGCTCCTTTACTACCATATTTATTAATTAACTGGGTGGTTTATACTGTAAAAAAAGTAACTGTTCAGCCCAAATCTGGGTTTACAGTTACTTTTATATGATAAAATTATTTACGCAACGTGTTCCAAATAAATTGACGAATTTTATTAATTAAGTAGGCATAATCTTGTTCAAACTGAATTGACAACGGATATGCCTGATTTGCTTTCGTTGCTTCTTCTAATGAGATATGGACAAAGGAGAAGTTCCTTTTTGTCCATTTATTAATCCAATTTTTTATTTCACTTTCATGTGTTGCACCATTTCCGTACGTATAACAATCAGGAGCGCCATCGGAAACAACGACGATGAGTTTACGGGCATTTCGCTTCCCGTGTTCATTCATTTGTAAAGTGATTTCTTTTAGGGCCATTAATTCAGGAGTTGCCCCTTTAGGTTCAATCATTCCGAGACCGTAGCTATTTTTACAATCTGGTGTATAGAGCTCATTCAGTTGTAATTGATGAGCGTGAGAAGCCGTTGAGAAAGCATAAACTTTTAGGTGAACCGGTTTAAGTTTTTTTAAAGCTTCAACAAATAAAACACCAATATCGATCCCTACTTCGTAGCGTTTTAACTGAGATGTCCTCATAGAAGGTTCGTAAGCTTGGTCTGTTGACCTGCTTTGATCGATTAGTAACGTGATTTCCCATTCATCAATCGCATCATAACGCTCTTCAACCATCTTGAAAATATTCGTTGAAAAACGAGTACGGTGTAACGCTTCCTCGTCTAACGAACCTTGATGCAATTGAAGGTTTTCGTATATACGTGGTGTATTCACGGTTTTAAATTTTTCACGCAATTTAAAAATGTATGGTTTTACTCGACCATAAGATTCGTGATACATTTTCGTGCCTTCTGAAGTGATTTTTGGCTTCATAATAATTGACGAATCTACATTTTTTTTTGATTGTGAAAAAAAACGACTTTCTTCTTTTAACCACGTTTCCATCATTTGTTCCGAGGCCCACGAGATTTTCTTTCCTTCTTTTACTTGCTTATGAAAACGGATCAATTGTTGCTGCTTTACCGTTCCTGTTAATAGAAAAGGAGAAGGGACCTCTAAGTTGACGTCCTCGGTTTGAGTAGAGCGAGCAGTCGGCTCTAATTCTTTGCGGTTATTTAAATGAATCTCACTGACAGTTTCGCTCGTCGTATGATGAACTAATCCGTTTGGAAAAAGTAATTTGAAAATACGATCGGCGATTTCGGTGCGATCCCATGTTGTCAGCGCCTCATTATCTTTAGCCTTTTCCCATTCACTTTTTAACAAGATCAACGCTTCTCTTGATTCTAGAAAAAGAGGGGAGTAGCCTGGGTTATTGACCGTGTATATTAAGTCGTTTATTTTTTGTGATATATGATCCGTTCCTAAATCAACGTCATTCTTAAAATAGTATTTTTTGAAACTAAGTAAATAAGGTTTATACCCCGGAAATTGATCGGAAATCCATTGTTCTATCCAGAAATCTTCTACTAAATGCATCAAAATAAATTGATGATTTTCTTTTTCCTCAACGTCCTCTAAATAGTTTGATAAAACGATATGGCCAGCCTCATGCAGCGCCATTGCCGTCCATAGGTCTACGATATGAGCAAAGTTCGGAAACGATGGTTGCTCCCATAATTTATGAGGTGGCAATATGATTTTATAGTTGCTCCAATCTGATGAAGATTTAACATCAGTGGCAAGGCGAACAGTCATTTTTTTCGATGGATCGAAAGCGTGAACCATTTTCTCGATACTGTGAATAACTTTCGTAATCACAACTAAATCTTCGGTTGATTCTCCCGTGAATTTCCATTTGGAATACTTTCCTAACCAAAATGAAGAAGTAGCACTCCCGTTGATATTAGTCAAGATGATCACCGCTACCGGCCAAGCCCTGAATTAATTGTAAAACATACGTATATTCACTTTCGATGCCACCGTCGCGAGAATAGCGATTCGCAAACGTATACATTAAAGCATCACTAAGACTATTTTTTCTAACTAGTAACTTGGAGGCGTTAAGCGCTGGTCGCATACCAAACACTTTTGATAATTTTTCTTCTTCATAAAGAGTAGAAAGCTGTATTGTTAAGCGAGCAATCACGGAAGCTTCTTTTTTAGAAATTGGAAAAGAACTAAGTAGTAAATCGGTCATTTCTTTTTCAGAAGGTAATTGTAAATGAACAAATTCAAATCGATCTTCAATTGCAGAATCTTCTTGGAATGTACCAGTGTGAGAAGAACCGCGGTTTAATGTAGCTAAAAAGATCGTTTCAGGATGAACAATTAATTGTTTGTCGATCGCTTCAATATAAACGGAACGATTGCCATCTAATAAGTCGTAAATCGGATTATGGCAGTGTGATGGACAACGGTTAAGTTCGTTAAAAATAATCACATGTGCTTCGTTGCTTTCTAAGGCACGAGTGAGTCGTGTTTTATGAAAAAATGTCCCTTCACCTTCTTTGAATTCCATGAAGCCCCACCAATCTGCAGGAGTCCTTATCGTTCCAACATTGATCAAAACAAAAGGAAGATCATGAATGGTTGCTAGTTTTTTTGCTAATTCCGTTTTTCCGGTACCAGGATGTCCTGTAAAAGCGACGTTCACTCCGGTAAACATAAAGTCTTGGATGATTTTTAGTTTCTTTTTTTCAATACAAAAGCCGTCAAGACTTTTTACATTTTCATTAGGAACATTCCATTCAGTTTCGATTTCTTTTGTAGTAGGCAACCAGTTTGTAAGTCGTTTCATTTAAAAACACCCCTATAATGATAGTCACCGACATTATACAAGGGGAGGTATTTAACTAGTATGAATAAAGTCACAATCAGACCTGTTGTCACACGTTTGTCACAATTGTTGCTGTACCAATGCACATTAACAATAATTGTTGAAAAACAATCGACTTCGTGAATTAGAGGCAAATGAAGCTTTAATCGAACTTAAATCTCGCTAGTTCAAGCACTTGGTTGATTTCTAGTAATCCTGAATTGCTACTTGAAAAGTAGTAGGATGCTTCTTTTAGTAATGTTTTAATCGCTTCAGGAGTAAGTGATGGGTAGACTTCTTGCAATAGGGCGATCGCTCCTGAACATATCCCAGCGGACATCGAAGTTCCTGATAGCGGTAAATAATTGTTCGATATTAATTGCGAGGCTGAGCGGTTCGATAAGGTTGAATGAGGAGCGATTGCACTTATAATGTCTTTACCCGGAACAATAATATCAGGCTTAATTAACGCATCAACAGTAGGCGGACGGCTACTAAAATTAGCTAATTTTTGATTGCGAATATTAGTAGAAGAGTTATCAGATGCACCAACGGTTATAATCGAGGGCTCAATTCCGGGTGTAACAATCGTACCGTTAGGACCAGAATTTCCTGCAGATGCTACGACAACTATCCCTTTTCTCCAAGCTCTTCGACAAGCTCTTGCTAGAGGGTCATTTCGATAGGAGGTCGTTGGATTAGTTCCGAGAGATAAATTAATAATTTTAATTTGATAGCGTTCACCATTTTCAATCGCCCAGTTGATCCCAGCAATGACATTGGACATATTTCCTGAACCTTGTTCATTCAATACTTTGACGCCAATGATATTCGCATCAGGTGCAGCCCCTTGATAAGTTCCCCTTGAACTAATGCCATTTCCTGAAGCACAACCTGCCACATGTGTTCCGTGACCGTGATCGTCATATGCTTGCACCCTATTTTTAATAAAATCTTTAAAGGCGACCAATCGATTTCTAGGTGATGTTAAATCAGGGTGAGGGTGTACTCCAGTGTCTAGTACGGCAATCCCAATTGATTTCCCTGTTATGACGTGCTCACGGTGAGCTTCTTGCGCCCCTATCGCTGGAGTTGCTCTGTTTAAGTGCGCATGGACCGAATGATCAAAACTAATATATTGAATTTGCTGATGTCGTTGTAAGTCCGCGATCGTTGTTCTACAACATCTTCCTGTCATCATTTTAAGAGAATGTAAAGAATAGCCGCTATGGTCTTGTGGGCGAAGGCGGCAATAATCCGACATCTTACAAGACGTTGCGTTATCTTTTAATACAATGATCACTGGAACTACAGTCGAAGAATCTTTGGCTAAAATTCGATTGATTTTCCTATCTGTTTTCATATTAAGTACCTCCAATATTTTCGTCTCTATTAGTTAATGTAAGGGATTAAAAGATGTAACGGCGTTTGTGAAATGAGCGGAATTTCACTATATTTTTTATAACTAAATGTGATAAAATGACCTTAGTACAAAAATGACCGCGGTCAAATTATGGAGGTTTATTTTGAAACATCATACAAAGCCAAAGTCCAAAAAGGAAAGAACGAAAGGAAAAATTTTTAACATCGCCATGGAGCTTTTTTTAGAGCAAGGATATGAAAATACGACCGTACAACAAATTACCGAAAAAGCTGATGTTGCAAAAGGAACTTTTTTTAGCCACTTTCCGACGAAAGATGCGATTTTAGCGTATTTAGGTGAACAGCGAATTGAATTGATGCGAGAACACATAGCGAATGAATTAATGCGTTTGAATAGTGCCGCCGAACAAATTACTAAACTCTTTGATTTATTAGGAGACGCGAGTGAGGCTGATAAAAATGTAACGCGACTAATTTCATATGAAGTAGTGAAAAAACTAGCTTCTCCGGAAATTGCTGAAGAGACCGAAAACCATATTGAACTTAAAATGATTATTGAGCAAATATTAAAATTTGGCCAAAAAAATGGCGAATTCAACAAAGACATTCAACCTAGTCATGTTGCCGATATTTTAATCGGAATTTATTTTTATACACTATTTCAATGGCTTGCAGCTGATGAAACGAAATCATTAAAAAACGAATATCGAATTAGAATGTCAATCGTATTAAAAGGCATTGCCGTTGGAGATAGTTAAAAATCGAGATCGAGGGTAGTTCAGAGATTTGTTAATGAAAAATTAAATTCAAAATAAGTCAAATTGGACTAGGGGGAAAAAACAATGGCTAATCAGTTCATTTTAAAATTGAACGAAGTCAGTCAAAATAGCCTTCAATTAGTAGGGGGAAAGGGTGCAAATTTAGGGGAGTTGATCATCAACAATTTTGTAGTACCAGATGGTTTTTGCGTTACGGTTGATGCTTATAGACAATTTATTTTAGACAATCACTTACAAGAGCGTATTTCAGAAATTATCGATCATATCCAGTTGGACGATCCAGCTGACATTGAGGAGAATTCTGCGATAATAAGAACGTTCATTTTAAACGAAAAGATAGATTCGCAACTTGAAAGTGACATCGTCAACGCCTATCAGCAACTGGGTGGGGGCTACGTCGCTGTTCGCTCATCAGCAACTGCTGAAGATTTGCCAGATGCAAGTTTTGCAGGGCAACAAGAAACGTTTTTATATGTTAAAGGGGAGAAGGAGTTAAGTGGTTACGTAAAACGTTGCTGGGCTTCACTTTGGTCAGCGCGGGCAATGTCTTATCGAAATAAAAAAGGTTTTGATCATCAGAAAGTATTTATTTCGGTCGTTATTCAAAAAATGGTTGATGCAACTGTTTCGGGAATTATGTTTACTAGTAACCCTTTAACTCAAAATGAAAATGAACTATATATCACTTCCGCATACGGTTTAGGTGAATTAGTCGTTTCAGGCCAAGTGACCCCCGATTCTTTTATTATTGATAAAAAAAATATTGATAAAAAAAATAAACATGTAACGAGTAAAGAGTTGGGCACAAAGGAAAAAGAACATGTGATCGGAACTAGCGACAGAACATCTTTGTTACAGGTTACAGTGGAGAGGCGCAAACAATATTCGTTAACAGAAAAACAACTACTCCAACTTGCGGATTTAGCGGTTAACGTTGAAAATCATTATCAATCTCCTCAAGATATTGAATGGGCATTTGCGGACGATCAACTTTACTTATTACAATCACGTCCGATTACAACATTAGAAAAAATGGAACAAGTTGATTTGGGAAAAATTAATCAAACGCAAATAAAGATTTTAGATGATCTTTTAGAGCATTATCCAGAGGCACCAACCCCGTTAGATTACACATTAGTGACGATGAGCTATCAAGCGCTATAAGATCGTGGCGAAGAATTAGGCATTCAAATGTCACGAGCAACGGAGATTATTCAAATCGATCAAGAAGGAAAAGTAGAGCTACAACCACCAAAATTAAAATACAAACGGAAGTTAATTTTTATACTGAACAAACTTATAAAAGCTTCAAAACAAGATCATCAAGATTACGAAGAGCTCGAACGACAATTTCAGGAATTTGTTGAAAATATGAGCAAGCTTGACGTAAAAAAACTCTCAACGGAAACGATTTGTTGTGAAATTGAAGATTTGTTTCAACTAGCAAAAAAAATTAACGAGTTACGTTTTCGGTATATTGTTGATGCGACGCTACTACCTTTATTTACGTTTTCGGCAATAGTCAAAATGTTTACCTCTAAAAAAGATAGACCCGTCATTGCAGATTTAATCACTACGAACTTGCCTTTTAAAACATCAGTCATTGATAAAAAATTATTGGAATTAGCAGTCGTTACATCTTAGTAAAGGGTACTAATAATGATGCTTTCATTGAACGAAACATCGCTCTAGAACAGGAGTTACGTAT
>SKOL01000601.1 GCA_007120055.1 Anaerobacillus sp. | reverse complement strand
TGAACTGCGAAATACGTACGCTCTGCTACCATACCTTGATATGTAAAAGTTTCGATATCATCTTGCTTATATTGATTACAAGTTGTGTAATTATTACTACAATCATTAATGAAACTTAATACTTCCTCTTCGAGAGAAGCTTGTCCACCGCTGCTACAAGCCACTAAAAGCATCGACATCGCTACAAGTAATAACACCATCCATTTTCTCACCGATATTCCCCCTGTTTTTCATCGATGATTCAATTTATGCAGCAGCCTTTTACTTCATGACTGTTTTTTGATCAAGTTTTTAATCTCGATTGTAGTTGAATTTTTTTCGTACTGCCAAAAGCTGAGTCGTACTTTAATGTTTGTTGGTAAAATAAAAAACGATTTAGTTTCCGCACAAGCTGAAAACTAAATCGTCATGATAAAAGCCATTTATAATTTTGCCTACAGTCAACAATATAATCAACATAAACTTTGTTATTCTTTATTTGATATATCATAAGATACCATTTTCCAAAGGAGATCTTGCGGTACTTCTTTACAGGAATAACTATGTCTGAGAGCCACGGGTTTCGTTCAGGGAGCATTTCTAGAGAGTTAGCTAAATCAGTAAATTCATCAATGAAATTCTCTGCAGCTTCTTCACTTACATTGGCTAAATAGCGTGAATGTGTTACTAACATCTCGGCTGCCTAGGTTACAATTTTAGTGGCTCCAAAACATTTCTGAAATATAAAGAGTCAACTACCGATAAAAATACTTCAGTAGGATTTTAAAAGGGTATATCCGAAATATTTGTAGCAGGTATTAATCGAGTTCACGCGTTGCTGAAACTATCTCGACATATTTTTTCGCCTTTTTTGTTAACTCTGCTAAGGTAGCTTCATTTATTTCTTCTTTTGTGTTAACTAATGAACTACCAAGACCAACAGCTACCCCACCAGCCCGGATAAAATCAGCTACATTATTCAGATCAATGCCACCTGTTGGCATTAAAGGTATATGTGGTAATGGGCCGTGTACATCTTTTAAGTATTTAGGTCCAAATACATTTGCAGGAAATACTTTTATTACATCAGCTCCATTTTCATACGCAGTTAAGATCTCCGTAGGTGTTAAAGCACCTGGAATACTGATAACACCGTAGCGTTTTGCCATCTTAATTGTTTCTACATTAACTGTTGGTGAAAAGATGAACTTCGCTCCAGCCATAATCGCTGCTCTAGCTGTTTCCGGATCAAGAACGGTTCCTGCTCCTACAATTAAATCATCTTTAAATTCTTCCGATACTTTTTCGATTAATGGAATGACTTTAGGTGTTTCAACTGTAATTTCCAGCGTTTTCACTCCACCGTCTTTCAATGCTTGCGCAATTTCTAAAATTGTTTCTTCTTTTGCATCTCTAATAATAGCGACAACACCATTATCTTTAATTTGTTGAAGTAATTCCATGTATTTTCTTCTCCTTAAATTACAAAATTATCGTTTCACATCATCGTTCTCTTGTTTTAAAAATTGATTTAGTTCATCTCGGTCTGGTAAACCTTCTACATCCCCGTTTACCATCGTTACCATTGCTCCTACAGCATTTCCCCGTTCTAAAGCTTTTGTTAACGGCAACTCATCAATAAGTCCTGAAATAAATCCAGCTGCAAATCCATCACCTGCACCTACTGGGTCGACTACTTGTTGAACTTTAAATGCTGGCACAAATCCTTTCTGATCTCTATTAAAAAAATAGGAACCTTCTGCACCATCTTTAATAATCACCATTTTTGTACCTAGTGATAGAAACCTTTCACCAAGAAGCTCAATGGCACTTTCTCCAAATAAAAATTCCCCTTCTGAGACTCCAGGTAGAACTATATCTGCTTTTGAAGCGATCTCCAGCAAAACTTTCCTCGCCTTTTCTTCCGACCAAAGTTTCTTTCGTAAATTTGGATCAAAAATTACTTTGATCCCCTTATCATGCGCTTTGTCGATTGTACTCAGTACAGTTTCATAACATGATTCGCTTAGGGCTGGTGTTATCCCAGTAATGTGTAAATACATAGATTTTTTAAGATAATCATCTGAGATATCAGTACTAGTGAGCTTGCTAGCTGCTGAACCGTGGCGATAATACTGTACACGAACATCACTCTGATTTCGGACTTCTTTTAGGTAAATACCAGTCGGTGCATAGTCTACGACTTTTACTTGACTAACATCTACACCTTCTCCTCTTATAAAAGCTAGCATTCCTTTACCAAGTTCATCATTTCCAACTTTACTAATCCATCCTGTCTTATGTCCTAATCGAGCTAAACCAATCGCTACGTTGGATTCTGCACCACCAAACTTACGACTGTACAATGACGAATATTTTATTAAGCCGTTACTTTCTGGTGTAAACAAGGCCATCGTCTCACCAAATGTTACAACATCCATAAGTCTTTCCCTCCTAAAATAGGTATAGCACTAGTCTCTGTCTTTAATAACCTCCACAGCATTTAGCGCAGTTTTCCGTTTTAATTCTGCTTCTGACTCTTCAGAATACCAAGCTACATGTGGATTCAAAATAACATTGTTCATTTTTAGCAGTGGATTATTGGCTAAAATGGGCTCCGTTTCAACTACATCAAGTCCAGCACCAGCCAGTTTTCCTTTTTGTAAGGCACGTATTAAAGCGGGCTCATCGATTACGCCACCGCGTGATGTATTGATTATAAAAGCATGGTCTTGCATTTTATCAAATTGGGATTCACTAATTAATCCTTCTGTGGCACTTGTTAGTGGTGCATGAATAGAAATAAAGTCTGAATTACGGCACAATGTATCCAAGTCTACCAATTCTACGTTTAAGCGTTCGGCAACCTCTGCTGACACGTAAGGATCATATGCGATAACTCCTATACCAAACGCTTGCGCTTTTTTTGCAAGAGATTGAGAAATTTGGCCAAAACCTACTAAGCCAAGTTTTCGACCTTTTAGCCTATAGATTGGGACACTCATTTTATAATCCCAAGTTCCCCCTTTTACCGTTTCATTAAGTAATACAACCTTTCTAGCAAGGCTTAATAGCAATGCAAATGCATGGTCCGAAACCTCATCTATACAGTAATCAGGTACGTTTCTTACTTCAATAGACCTTTGTTTTGCTGCATTAACGTCAATAGTGTTAACTCCAACTCCATACCTAGAAATCACCTTACATTTTTGTAAATTCTCAATGACTCTTCGACTGATAGAAGCATATTGATTTAAAATACCATCAGCATCTTTGCAAGCTTCAATAATTTCTTCTTCTGTCTTGCATTGACAAGGGATTAGTTCACCACCTGCTTCTTCGATAACCTTTCTCTCTATTTCCAAACTCTCGTACTCAAAATCTGTAACGACAACTTTAAACTTTTCCAATTAAAACCAACCCCTCTATACCACTTTTTTTAACTGTGTGAACATAAAAATGAACACGATTATTTAATAACTCTATATCTCTTTCCAAATAAAAAACATACAGGACCACACATATTTTCAACATAAAAAAGAAAACTGAATGAAGTATACACGGTAGCACACTGCCATTCAGCTTTTCTCTCTTAATCAAATCGTAAGAATTGATTTATAAATCGTTATGTTAAATACTTATTGACTATCAGAAGCTCTTTCAGCAGCCTCATCTATTTGTTTTACAAAATCTTCAGGAGTAATTTGACCAGATAACAAGCTTTGATGAATGTTCATAATTCTCTCTTTAAATTCAGCTGTAGAATTATCTAAAACTGGAGTACCACTCGCTGATTCAATTTGATTAAATAAGTCTGTAAACTTTAATTGAAAATCTGTTTCTTCACCAGTAAAGAACTCATCAAATTGCTGTGATGGCACTCCATTACCAGACTGCCAGATCGTTTTTGCCCAGTTTTCTGGCTTAAAGAGGAAGTTCAACAGCTTTACTGCTTCTTCTGGATGCTCCGTATTTGCAGAAACGGAAAATCCTGACCCAGACCAAGCCGCAAAGTCATTATGAGATGCCAATCCATTATCAGATGCAGGGTAAGGAATAACACCTAAGTTTTCACGAAAACTCTCAGGGAAGTTTTCATCCGTTGCTAACCCCATTTCCCAAGAACCCATTAGGTACATCGCCGCTTGTTCTTGACCAAATAGATTACGTGCTGTACCATAATCAGCTGTTAGAAACCCGTCTTGGAACATTCCTGCTTCTACTAATTCTTTCATTCTCTCAGCAGCCTTTAAAAACTCAGGTGAATCAAAAGATGTATTTCGTGCCAGAGCATCATTCATTGTGCCAAAATCGCCTGTTTCACGTTGCACAACATATTCAAACCAAATCGGCAACGACCAACCATCCATTCCGTTTATAGAAACCGGATTAATTCGCAATTCTCTAAACGCTTTTACAGCTTCTAATAAATCACTCTGAGTTGTCGGAACAGCAATATTATTTTCTTCAAATAACCGATTGTTATAATACAATACAAACATATCCGTGTATTTCGGTAACCCGAATAGTTTACCATCTTCTATCCAACCATCTGTTGAACCAGGTGCAAAGCCATAATCTTCATAGTCTTCTTCATTTAACGCTAACAATAAATCATTGTTTATGAGAGGATCAATAAATGAAGGTTGTCCCCAAGTATTCAATACATCTGGTAAATTATCTGTAGATGCGT
This sequence comes from Anaerobacillus sp., assembly GCA_007120055.1. The sequence continues at coordinate 20,845 of SKOL01000601.1, read as the reverse complement.
AGATCATAATTTGATCTTTATACGGCTCATCTTGTAAAGCTTCCACTCGAACAGTGATATTCGGGTTTTCTTCCATAAATGCATCTAAAATATCCTGCTCTACCTTACCTCGACCTGTGGAACGATCAGGTAAGTTTGTCATGAATCTAAGTGTAATTTCTTCTGGTCCATCACCCTTATCTCCAGAGTTGGATTCAGATGCCGATGATCCACCTGAGTTACACGCCATTAACAACATTGTAAATATAATAGGTATACTGAGAAATAATAGCTTTTTCATATTTAAGTCCCCTTTTTTAGTTTAGTTAGATTTCAGAACCAAAGCATACATCCTTTTTTAGAGGAGCATCCCTCCTTATTTAAAATCTAATGGAGAAAGTCGAATGCTTTATCCTTTTACAGCCCCTGCTGTGATTCCTTTTGTTATATATTTACTAAATAGAACATAAATAATAATTGAAGGAATTACGATAATAGTCATAACAGCAAATTGAGCACCGTAATTAGATGAATATTCTCCAGCAAATTTCATTATGGAAAATGGCAGTGTCTTCTTCTCTTCCGATACTAAGAAGGTGTTGGCCATAATAAACTCGTTCCACCAGTTGATGAAGTTTAATACACTAATCGTTGCTATCGCAGGTGTAGTGAGTGGAAAAATAACTCTAAATATAATACTGAATAATCCTGCTCCGTCCATAACGGCCGATTCCTCTAATTCCTTTGGAAGGGTTTCCATAAAACCAGACATGATAAACATACTGATTGGCAACGAAAATGCAGTATAAGGCAAGATTAAAGATAATGGGCTATCTAACAAATTAAAATGATTGAATAAAATAAAGTTCGGTAGTAATGTGGCATGAATAGGGATAATCATACCGAGCAAAATAATATTCATAACTACTTTATTCAATTTCCATTTCATCCTTGTAAAAGCATAAGCCATCAAGACTGATATGATTGCCGCAAGTGCCACAGAAACCAATGTGACAAACAAACTATTCATTAGATATCTTGGAACATTCCCTTGAGTGAAAGCATTTATATAGTTAATCCATTGAAACTCATCCGGCCACTTTAAGAACGAATCGCCGAAAAACTCACCACTTCGTAAAAACGAGAAATTGACCAACCAAATTAACGGGAATATTTGCAATAAAGCAACAAAGGACATGAACGAGTAAAGGATCGTTTTCTTAATAGAAATTTTTTTCTTTTTACGGTTCATCCCTACGTTTGGATTAACTTTAATAGGCTGCGGTGTATTCTCTTCCGTTTTCATATTCTCTTACCCCCTCTGCTAGTCATTTTGATTTCTACTATTAATATTGACCAACATCTCTTTTAAGTGACTTATTTAAAATAACAGTAATAATTAAACAAAAGATTACAAACAGTACCGAAATAGCATTACCATAGCCATAAAGCCCTGAAGAAAATGCTGTGTTATAAAGATAATTTCCTAAAAACTCTGTACTACCTCCTGGGCCACCATTTGTCATTAGAAATATAATCTCCATTTGTTTTAAACTGGCAGTTACCGCAATAATGATAGCAATTCGCATTACTGGTGATAGCAAAGGGATAACTACTCTCGTATATAACTGGAAGTAATTAGCTCCATCTAACTTCGCTGCTTCATAAAGTGAACTTGGTATCGCTTGCAAACCTGCGTAATAAAGAAGTAGCGCATACCCAAATCCTTGCCACATAACTACAAGAATGATCGCCCAAATGGCAAGATTAGGATCCCCTAACCAGTCTCTTGCTAAAAACGATAATCCAACAGACTCTAAAACTTTGTTTAATAGCCCGAAGTTCGGGTGAAAAATATTCGCCCATAATTTTGCAGTTACTACTACAGATATTACTGCTGGTATAAATAAAAGGGCTTGGAATAATTTTTCAAACCTTCCGCAGTGTGTCAGTAGTATAGAAAGGAAGATTGCAATTGGGTGTTGTATTAATACTGTCGCACCAGCTAATAAGATTGCATTCCATAATGATCGCCAGAAAGTAGGATCATTAAATAGGATTTGTTTAAAGTTCTCCAATCCAACATATTGATAACCACCTATCCCCTTCCAATCGGTTATACCGTAATAACCACTCATGATAACAGGTATCCCGATCATAAAGAAGAAAAGGAGCAAACCAGGTGCAACTAGTATAAATATTGCTCTTTTATCACTTAGAACGCCGTTCATTTTTGTCCCTCCTTTAACTAAAACATTATCTAGTTGTTATATTGATAAATATACAGGTATATTCTTTAAATAATAATGTAGTATATTTAAGATAACGTTTACATTTTTAAGATAAACACTATTTAATAAAGTCAGAAAACTATTTTTATCGAATGAAATAGCTTGATGTAAAATAAAAAAGTCCTCTTGTGAGAAGGACTGTTAAGCAAAAGGATATGATTATTTCTTCTGATATTGGGAAGGTGTCTTTCCTACCCACTTTTTAAAAGTATTACTAAAGTGTCGTTCATCTTGATACCCTACTGATTTTGCAATGGCATATATTTTAAAGTTTTGCTTTAGTAAACGCTTTGCTTTTTTTATACGATACTGATGTAAATAATCTAGATAATTAACCCCTAGCTCTTGCTTAAATAAGGAACTTAAATACGTTGGAGACACGAAAACTTCTTTAGCAAGGTTCTCCAGTGTAAGATTTGTATTATATTTCGCTTGAATGATTCGGGTTGCTGCCCTTACTGTCTTGTGTAAATTTGATTGGGTATTGATGAGTTTTATAAATTCTTCCAAACTCTCCCTCATCATATCGCTTATACTGGTAAACGATTCTAAATCGGATAAAATCGACATATTATTCTTCATATTTTCTTCCCATTCTGAGGAAGCAATGTCCTTTTCATAAGATAACTTCTGAAGGTTAGCCATAAATGAAGTAGTATTTATTACAATTTTTTGTTTCGTAAAATAGGCATCGCCCCTTAAAAGACTCAACCAGTTCTCCAATTCTTCAGAGGCTTTAGCGTATTCATCATCCTCTAAGCACTGAAAAATGATATTTTCTATATTTGTCAGCTTCACTTCAATTTCAGAACTGTCAATAGTTTGTGCCTTCCCTTGTAATTCTGAGTAAAAAAGCACCTTCCCCTTACCTTGAAAAAAAAGTTTTTCAATGACGATGGAAGCCTCCTTGTATGACTGGTGAAGACTGTCTAAAGTATTGTAAGTAGGTCCAACACCAATGCTAATAAGGTGATTAAACTGTCGGAAAACGTGACCCTGAAGGTCTACCATTGCTGTTTTTAGTTCATTATAATTCTGCAAGCTACAATTACCGCACCAGACAATATTTTTTCCATCTGGCATGATTTCAAAATGGTTATCATAAACAGGTGCTAAAACCCTTTGAGCAATTTTTATTATGCCTTCTTGTAAATGATCTAGTTCACTCTCAAATTCTTCATTTCCAGATTCCCTATCAATATGAATGATGGCAACATGGGTCTTCTTATTTATTAAGCCTATCTTTAATTCACCAATTTGAGCTACCAAGTTTTCACCTGGCACGGTTGTACCATACATCCATTCCAATAGCTTTCTTCTCTTAATGACAGGCAAGTGCTTACTCCATGATTGCTCCAATGTTTTGATGGATTGTTTTTTTTCCTGACTTTTATTTATTTTTTCTTTTGCTCGAAGAACCGATTGTAAAATAGCCTCAGGACGACAAGGTTTTAATAGATAGTCTATAGCTCCAAGTTGTAATCCTTTTTTAGCAAACTCAAAATCATCGTAACCTGAAAGAAGTATTGTTTCAAACTCATAACCATTTTCTTTTGCTTTCATAATTAAATCTAAACCATTCATTTTGGGCATGCGAATGTCTGTTAATACTATATCAGGATCATAATCATCAAAGCGGTTATAAGCTTCTAACCCGTTAGCAAAAGAGCCGATTAAGCTAACTCCATATGCCTCCCAATCGATCATCTCTTCTATTCCTTCTCTAATTATTTGTTCATCCTCAATTAGCAGCAGTTTAATCATATTGAATTTCTCCCATTCTTATATAGAGGTATATAGATTTCAACGAGTGTTCCCTGGTCTGCAACACTATGAAAATTCAACTTCGCTTGATCTCTATATATTAATTGAAGTCGCTCCTTAATATTTGTAATGGCGTACCCGAGGCGCGAATTTGGTGACCCATTTTGTTTTTCCATAAGCCCACTTTGTAACATTCGTAATTTTTCCTCATTCATCCCTGCACCATTATCCGTAATAGAAACCACTATAAATTCATCTTTCAAACTTGTAGCAACATGAATAAATCCCCTTCCATCGGAAGGTTCAATTCCATGAATAACCGCATTTTCAACAAACGGCTGTATCAATAAATTGGGTATTAAAACACTTTTTATAGCTTTATCTACACTTACCTCATATTCTAGACGAGGCTTAAAACGAATTTCTTGTAAGTATAAATAGTTTTTTACTAATTCCATCTCTTGTCCTATTTCAATAAAGTCTTTCCCATCATTCAAGCTAATACGAAACACTTGTGAAAGTGCATATGTCATATCAGCAATTTTATCTGACCCTTGACGTTGAGCCGTCCAACAGATGGTATTTAAAGTATTATACAAAAAGTGAGGGTTGATTTGTGCTTGAAGAGCTTTCATTTCAGCTTCTCGCTGTTTTAATTTCAAGGAATAGACATCATCAATTAACCCTTTGATTCGCTTTACCATACCATCGTATCGATGCCCTAAATTCCCAATCTCATCTGAGCCTTTAAAACTTACTTTCTGTGTAAAATCACCTTTTTCCAGTCGTGTCATCGATTGGCTTAAAGTTTCTAATGGCTTTGTAAATTTAGATGCTGCCACCCAAGTAAAGGAAACGATCACGAGGATACAAATTCCCATTAGTAAAATAGTCATTAATCCAATCCGCTTCACTTCCTGAAGCACTTCTTTTTTGGGCTGGGTAACTACAAAGTTCCAGTTTGTTATAGGGGAGTAACCTGTAGACAAAATCCATTCATCTGTATTCAAAGTATCAGGAACATTTTCAATCTGGCTATAACCTAAAGTTTGAAATGGTGTCATTTTAGTAAATTTCTTTCCAACCCATTGACTATTGCTACCGGTTACTACCGTACCATTATTATCAATAATGTATAACTCACTGTATGGGTCATTTAATGTCATATAATTATTACGAATTAATGATTCCTTAATTCCTAGAACAACAATACTATCATCCTTTAGGGTATTAATATCTTTAATAACTCTGGAAAAAAAAATCTTTTGGTCATGGTTTCCTAAAAAAAAGTTATAATCCGTTTCTAGTAAATGAAAGATGCCTCTATTATTATTGTCCATTACATCTTCAAACATTGTTGTATTTTTAAAGAGGTAAAAAGGCATACCTGTAGTAAAACCTTCTTGATTGATAGCAAATGGTAACGCTTCAGATTCCTCTTCACTAATACTATATACAATTAATGAATCTAGTAATGGCTTGGTTAGCATTAATTTTGAGAGTGACTCATAAACATTTCTTCTTGTTACTCCTGACGGATCTTCAGTAGAGGATACATTTTTAACATTTCCTGAAATAAATAAGTAATCCGTGAAGTTAGTTAGATCTTCTGCTATAAAATTTAACTGATCCATTGTTTTCATGATTATATTTTCTTGGTTATCAGTAATATTATTTAACACTTGCTTCGTTGCTACATTGTAGGAATAGATCCCAGTTATTAAAATAATTGTAATCATTAGGGGAATAAACCATAGTAAAAGTTTAAATCGAACTGGTAAGTTTAAATACCAGAGTACTTTCCCTCGCTTTTTCATGCTGATCCCCCTTATCTTCAATACTTTTCTATAATGATAAACTAGTTTTTGTAAACAATTAAAACATTATATTCATATAATCACTATAAACATTTTCCATATTTAGTAACAAATAGAAAAAGGGATGTACCACAGGTTAGAAAACAACCATCTGACACACCCCTCTACAATAATTTAAACAGTAGTTGATACCTTAAATTGTGGTAAATAATCTTTATGTGCTTCAAGCATTTCATCAAGAATTTCTTTGGCAATTTTATCTGACGGAACAAGTGGATTAATTGTCATGGCTACCAATGCTTGGTTATAATCACCTGTTACCGCAGCTTCAGCCGCAACACGCTCAAACGATTTTATTTGCTGAACTAACCCACGAACCGTAACAGGGAGATCGCCAACAGCTATTGGTTTCGGGCCATTCTTTGTAATAATACAATTTACTTCTACAGCAGAATCAGCTGGAATGCTTGCAATTGCGCCTTGATTGATTGTATTTACTGGTTGTATATCTCCTGTATCATTGTAAATAGAGTTAATTAAATTACACGCCGCATCACTATAATATGCTCCACCGCGTTTCTCTAATTGCTCAGGTTTTTCCCTTAAAGTTTCGTCCTTATACAATTCAAACAATTGGTCTTCTAGCTTTTGAACTACTTCTGCTCTTGTGCCCTTTTCAGCAGCATCCTTCTTTTCTTCTGCTAACATTTCATCCGTTTTATAATAATAACGGTGATAAGGGCATGGAAGGAGGTTTAAACCTTTTAAGAATTCAGCGTCCCATTCAATATTCGCAATATTTTCCATGGTCATTCCTTTACCTGTAGTCATTTCTTCAATGACTTTCTCCATGATCGGCTCTCCATCTAAGTACACGTTTAAGCCAAATACCATGTGATTTAATCCTGCGAAATCAATATGGATTCTATCTGCGTCCACCTCTAACATTTTAGCCACTTTCATTTTTATTCCAATTGGAACATTACATAAACCTACAACTTTTTTCCAATTCGTATATCGGTAAATTGCTTCTGTAACCATACCAGCCGGGTTTGTAAAGTTAATAAGCCAAGCATCAGGGCAAAGTCTTTCCATATCTTTAATAATATCGATAATAACAGGGATCGTTCTAAATCCTTTAAAAAGTCCACCTGGCCCGTTTGTTTCTTGACCAATCACATCGTATTTTAACGGAATTCTTTCATCTTTTGCTCTCGCATCAAGCATACCAACACGGAATTGTGTAGTAACAAAATCAGCATCCTTTAGAGCTTCTTCACGATTTAATGTTAAGTGAATGTCGATTGGAAGACCCGCTTCCTTAACCATTCGCTTAGCTAATCCTCCTACGATATTAAGTTTCTCTTCCCCTTCAGGAATATCGACTAACCATAGCTCTCTAATTGGCAGAGTATCATATCTTTTTATGAATCCTTCAATCAGTTCTGGTGTATAACTAGAACCGCCACCTATCGTTACAACTTTTAATCCATTTTGTACTGTCATTTCCAACCACTCCTCTATAACTTATACATCCCATATACATGCATCAAAAATAAATTACTGATATAATATAATGAATTTCATAATCCATTATTTCCGCCACTAAGATCAATATATAGTTGCGTGATGTGGCTCATTTTAGGTGATTATGAAATTCACTCAATAATGAAATAATTGCAGTAAAGGACGTTGAAGTAAATGTTTACTCCTGAACAACTAGCTCGTTTTTCTGAACTTGATTCTCATTTATATCATTACATCACAACAAACGGCGAAAAAGTCATTTACATGCGCATTCGTGAATTAGCAGAAATCACTCATGTATCTCCTACTTCTATTTTGCGCTTTTGTAAAAAGTTAGATTGTGATGGTTTTTCTGAATTTAAAACAGTATTAAAACTCTACCTTAATCAGTCAGAATCTAAATCGGTTAATGATCCGTATGAAACAATGACAGAATTTCTAGAGCGAACGTTAAAAACTGATTACCAAGAAAAGATTACAGAAATCGCAGATTCGATCGCTTGCTCCGACCATTTAGTTTTTCTAGGAACTGGAAGTTCAGGGGTTTTAGCAGAATATGCTTCCCGTTACTTTTCCAGTTTAAAGAAATTCTCATTAGCAATTACCGATCCTTACTTTCCTATTACCGGTAATTTCGTGAAAAATAGTACCGTAATTGTTTTATCAGTTTCTGGAGAAACCCCTAGTATCATTTCGAAAATTCATAAGTTCCGTGAAGAAGGTGCAAACATCGTTACTATTACTAACTCAAAAGCATGTACAGCTGTACAGTTATCTGATCATTATCTTGCTTACTACGTTAGCCGAGAGCTCATTAAAGATGCAGACATTACTACCCAGCTCCCTGTCATTTATTTAATAGAAACATTGGCTAAAGCAACATATAAAAAGCTACAACATCCAAAGAAAGATTTACCTTCGAAATAGAAATCTAGTTTTCATACTTATCTCTAAAATAGGCAACTGCACCAACTAAGCCTGCATCATTTCGAAAGTGACATCTTTCTAGGTGAATATCCCAAGATTGGTTAATATAGTTTAGTTGTCTATTTAATTCATCGAGAAAGCTTTCGCGCGAAGTGATCGCCCCTCCTAGAAGAATTTTTTCTGGGTTTAATATGGAACACAAATTGTATATCCCTAATGCAAGGCTTTGATAAAAACTTTCCACCATTTGTGTTGCTACAGGATCTTGTTCGTCATATGCACCGAAAATGTCTTCTCCTGTCACGTCCTCTAGTGACATGGAATGATATTCAGCATATTTTGCACGGAGAAACTTCATAGAAGCAACTCTATTTAGGCTGTTGTTTTTAGGGATATTCGTTTGAATACCTTGAGTGATCATATAACCAAACTCCCCTGCACGAAACGCATGCCCGCGATACAATTGGTCGTTTAAAATCAATCCTCCCCCGACTCCTGTTCCAATGGTTATACATAGAAAGTCGGACGAACCTTTTCCATTTCCTAACCACTTCTCAGCAAGAGCTGCACAGTTGGCATCATTTTCAATGGAAACTTTAATGGAAAATTCGTCTTCTAAAATTTGCTGAAGGTATAAGCCTTGGAAGCCTTTAATCGTACCTTCGTTTTCAATGTAACCCTTTGGGGAGTTGATAAAGCCTGGCAAGCTGATGGCCACCCCTTGCACGTCATGCTTATATTCAACAATTCTTTCACGAAGGCCTTCTAAAACCGTTTCGCTATTCCCATCGTGAGAAGAGAATTGATCTTTATGATGAAAAACTCCGTGTTCATCTAAAATACCCCATTTTACACTTGTACCGCCAATATCAAAAGACAAATATTTATTGACTTTCATTTATAAAGCACCTCCTTGCATTCATAAAACTAAAACTCTGTTATATTGATGTCTTTATGGAAAACATTGATTACTATTAAAAGTCCCCTTCATTATTTCAAATCTAGTAAAGGAGGTAAACACTCATTCAATTAACAGGAATAAAAACACCTTAAAAGAAACGTGTTCCATTTTAGGAACACAGTGTTCCTATGGGACTAGGGGACAGGTACATCGCCCCACTTCTTATAGTATTTTTTACTTATTGTGGTGTTTTTTGTTATTTTTTTATTCCTCTTTCTTATTGATACATGTAAAAAACGACACGACTCCTCGCCTACCGCGAAAACCGTGTCGTTATGTAGTTAGTTGTTGGAGATAAAAAAAGCCCCGCCCTCTGACTTTTTTACGCTAAAAGATAACTTAGGTACAAAACGTACGTCTTTAAGACTTCTTTTTCCGTTCTTTTATTAGCTTTTTAAAATATGATCAATTAACTGTAGCTCTTCTGAACTAAATTCAAGGTTGTTGAGGGCTGCTACATTTTCTTCTAATTGGCTAACTTTACTAGCACCAATTAAACATGAAGTGATCTTTTGTTCACGAAGCACCCACGCAATTGCCATTTGTGCTAAGGATTGACTTCGTTCTTGTGCTAGTTCGTTTAATTTTTGTACTTTTTGAATGACTTCTTCTGTTACATCGCCACTATTTAAAAAGCTATTTGCTTTAGATGCACGAGAATCTGTAGGAACACCGTTTAAGTATCGGTTGGTTAACAATCCTTGTGCCAACGGAACAAAAGCGATAGACCCTACTCCTTCTTCTTGCAGAAGTGATGTTAATCCATCCTCAACCCAGCGGTTAAACATCGAATAAGCAGGTTGGTGAATAAGTAACGGTGTGCCTAATTTTCTTAATATATCAATTGCCTGTTTCGTATCCTCTACCTCGTAATTAGAAATCCCAACATATAGAGCTTTACCTTGTTTAACGATATGGTCAAGGGCCATCATTGTTTCTTCAAGTGGTGTTTCTGGATCTGGTCTATGGTGGTAAAAAATATCAACGTAATCCAAACCCATTCTGTTTAAACTTTGATCAAGACTGGAAACTAAGTACTTCCTTGATCCCCAATCACCATAAGGCCCTGGCCACATTCCGTAACCAGCTTTTGTAGAAATGATCATTTCATCTCTAAGCCCTGCAAAATCATCCCGCAGAATTTTCCCGAAATTCTCCTCTGCCGATCCAGGTGGTGGGCCATAATTATTAGCAAGATCAAAGTGAGTAATTCCTAAATCAAACGCTCTTCTAATAAGGGCACGCCCATTTTCAAAAACATCTTCTCCACCAAAGTTGTGCCATAACCCTAGTGAAAGAGCCGGCAGTTTAATGCCTGACTTACCACATCGATTGTAAACCATTAATTCATATCTTTGCTCATTCGGTTTATATACCATTTTTATTCCTCCTCAAATTTAAAATTCTGACTTTCCTGATAAGGCCTATCTTCTTCTCTATGAGGGAGCAGAAAAACAGCTTTTTTAGTCCTACAAGCTCTTAGAAAAACTCACTATACGTAAGCCAACCTTATTTTTACCAAAGCGCTTGTGAAAAATAGACATACTTTGATGATTAGCTTTGGTTAATTAGTTCTATCTGCTGTTAATAATCACCATGGAAGGTTGTTATCTTTCAATTGATTTTCCCAGATTGAACCTAGTTGTTCTATTGTTTTTAAATCCATGGTCCCTTGAGCCGCTGATACATTTTCTTCTAATTGATGAATGCTTTTAGCACCAGGAATTACGGTTGAAACTTCTGGGTGTGCTAGAATAAATTGTAGAGCGCTTTTGGCAAGACTTTGTTTAGGGTCAACAATATTTTTAACCTTTTCTAACATCTCTGTCCTTCTATTAATAATGTCTGAACTCCAGCGATTTCTAATATCTGTAAACCTGCTCTCGGCATTATATTTACCTGATAACCAACCAGAATCTAATGGAACTTTAATAATAAGAGCTATATTTTTCTTTTGAGCAGCTTTGAAAGCTTTAGCTGGATCTTGATGAAAGATATTAAACATCACTTCGATTACTTGACTATTCGTTTTCTCGATTAACTCAAACATTTCTTCATATGAGTCTACAGAAGCACCATAAGCACCAATTTTTCCTTCTTCTTTCAATTTTTCTAGTTTTTCAAAATGTTGACTATTGCCATTCAAGTATTTGAATGGTGGATTATGCAAAAGAAGCGAATCAAGATAATCTGTTTGCAGTCGTTTTAGACTTTTATCCACGGATTTTTGTATCTCATTTGGGTCAAAGTTGATCTCACCATTATCATGATGACCAAATTTGCTACTTATGATCACTTTGTCTCTCTTCCCTCTCAACGCCTTACCGAGGATTTCTTCACTCTTTCCTAAAGCATAATTTGGGGCTGTATCGAAGAAATTGCATCCTAATTGTAAAGCTTTATCAACAATATTAATTCCTTCATTCTCAGTCATTGAACCCCAGTCTTCTTCATTACCTAGCTGCCATGACCCTAATCCAATTTCAGATACCAACTTACCAGTACTGCCAAATGGTCGTTGTTTCAATCTTCTTCCTCCTCTTTAAATAGAGTTCATGTTAATTTACTTTTGACAACAATTATTACGCTATATCTAATATAATTAGTTTGTTGTTTTTTATACAAAACCATCATGTCGACACTCCGCTACCATCTAACATAAAAAGTAGAGCGATGTGCCTAACCACTAACTAACTAACTAACTAACTAACTTTTCCATCCACAAGTAAAAATGCCTGACTCATATCGAGACCAGACATTTTTACTTTTAACATTGAATAGTACTTAAGCTAATATTCTTCTACGTTTCAAAATAAAAGCGATTCCACCTAGTACAATTAATGTAAAACCTACTAATAACAAATTAAAACTATTTGTCGCTGTATCTGGTAATTTTTTATTCGTATCTTCTTTAGCAGTTTCTGTTTTATCGCCTGATTGATCATCTCCTGGCTGTTCGCCTGATTGATCATCTCCTGAATATTCAAAAACTCCATAAGTTGAGAAATGCGTAACCGTAGTTGTTATTGTTTTTGTTTCTTGGTTCATTTCTCCACCAACATGTCTCCATTCCCCATCGGTTTCATTTAGATAGAAAATAGCTACATTTTCGAATCCTTCATCATATGCTAACTCTAGTACAAACTCTAATTCACCTTCAAACCCTTCAGGGAGTTGAAGATCAACCTTGACAACCTCACCAGCTTTAACAAGCTTTTGAGTTTCTGTATGAGCTGGTTCTTCTACTAATTCAACAGAAATCGTTGTATCTGCAGGTAAATTTGCAGGCATCACGATAGAAGTTTTAGAATCTCTTAATTTAACTACATCATTAGCAGATACAGGAATAGTAACTCCTTTGTCAACTATAACAGGATCCACTGGTGCTCCCGGCTTTTCGCCTGATTGATCATCTCCTGACTGCTCGCCTGATTGATCATCTCCTGGCTGCTCGCCATCTTGGCTACCATAAAGAGCTTCTCTTGCACCTTTGACTTCTAATCTAACATTATCAATTACAATGTCGTGTGAGTTTTCAATGACAACCCCATCAACAGCACCTATTAAAAATTTCAAGCCAATTACGTCTGTTGTTGGCATTTCAAATTCATAGCTAAATGTCTCTACGTCAGCTGTTAATTGGATAATATCTTCAAAATAACGGTGATACCCACCAGCTTCACCATTATCAATGACTAATTCTAACTTTCTTTCCGTAGATGCACTAGCATCGAATTTAACTACATAAGTTAACCCTTCTTCTAGCGTTAGTTCTTCTTGTGAAAGCGAAATATCCCACGGATTTGCTCCAGTATGTTCAACAGTTATATTAGCCTTTCCATCTTCTTCAGCAAAAGATGCATTTGAATCTCCGTCCCAAACACCTTGAACGTGACTGTTCCAACCTTCAAGGCCAACACTGAAATCACCATTTGTTAATGGGAAGTACTTTTCTCTTTCGCCTTTAACTTCTAATTTGACATTATCAATAAATACTTCATGACTACCAATATCTTCTGAACCAGCAACTTTCCCTAATAAATATTTCAAGTCAGCTGTGTCATCAGCACTCATTTCAAACTCATAAGTAAAAGTTTCCATAGAATTTGTAAGTTCAACAACATCTGAAAAATATCGATTATATGATGCATTCTCTAATACTACTTCTACTTTTTTATCTACTGTAGATCTAGCATCAAATTCTAATACATATGTTTGGTTTGCAGATAATCCCATACCATTTTGCATTAGTAGTACATGCCATGGCTCCCAGCCTTCAGATTCAATAGAAGCTTTTAGTTCACCATCAACAACATCAATTGTTGCATTTGACGTTCCTGGTTCATGATCACCTTGAATATGTTTGTCCCAACCTTCAAGCCCATTTGAGAAGTTACCATTTTCAAGTGGAAATGCTTGTTCGAATGTTACTCCTGCATTATTATTAGTAGTTCGAACCATTTTTACATTATCAATCACTACATCACTATCATTTCCACCTAAGAAGAATACTAATTGTCCTTCAGCATCTTCTACATTTGGCATGACGAATGTCACTTCTTTCTCTTCCATAGATGTCGATAATGAAATTACTTGATTCTCTGAATAATTTACGTATCCATCTTTGCTTAACAAAGCAACTTCGATATCTCTACCTTCTGCAGCTCTTCCATCAAACGTTAATTTATACTCATCATTCGGAAGTAGATTCATACCTTTTTGTACTAGCTTAATAGATTCATCGCTCGTACCACCATCTGTAATTGATACTTCTAGTTCTCTTGCATCTTGATCTACAGAAGCTGTTGCATCTGCACCTTCCGTTAAGAAGTTCCAAAACGTCATTCGGTCCATATCACCTTGATCAAATGTCCCATTATATACATGGTTACCGTTTGACAATGGATCTTTAGGAGCATCTTCGTTATAAGGGTCTAACGGATCAACCTCTTCTACCTTTACATTCCCAATCCAAACAGGATTCGAGTTTGTACCAAGGTTAAATTCTAGTCTTGCTGCTACATCCGTGTCATGCTGCATTTGGAATGTCATTTCATACGTCTCTACTTCATTTGTTATACTGTAATCCATATTTGGAGAATAAGCAGTCCATCCACGGTCTGCTCCACCGCCAATTTTCACATTCATACCACGATCAGTAGTTGACTTGGCGTCAAAACTTAATTTATACCATCTACCAGTACCCATCGTTACGTTTTGAATTAATTGAATCGAATATGTTTGGTTTCCACCATTACTGATGTCTATTTTAGCAAAATTATCACCATTTAATGTATCAACAGAAACTGAACCTGTTCCATTAAACTCTTCTAAGTTTAGGAAATTCCAATAATCATAGTCCCAGTCGTTAGCGACATCTTCGTTCGTTCTTAAAACTGTGAAATCATTTTCATAGTTTGTGTCATATACATAATTGCCATCAACCGCCTCTTTTGCATCAGCAGGTAATTCCACTGGTTCAAAAACAGGCTCTACTGGCTCGCGGTACTCTCTACCTGTTAACTCATAAACTCTCACATAGTCTACAACCATTTCTCCTGGGAATAGTGTTGTATCATCAGGATTTCCGCCATACCAGCCACCGATGGCTAGATTTAAAATTAGGTAAAACTCTTGGTCGAAAGGCGCTGGATAAGCAAACTTTGTAGGGTTCCCTGTACTAGTCGTTGACCAATTATTTAACGTTTGATACAATTCGTCATTAACATACCAACGAATTTCACCTGGCTCCCACTCAATCGCGTAAACATTCATATCCGTTACGTCACGACCTTCTGGGAAATAATAATCTTTCGCTGTATACGTATTATTTGGCCATTGTCCACCGTAGTGAATCGCTCCACCAATTTTATTAGGGGTACTACCTGCATTTTCCATAATGTCTATTTCCCCAGATGCTGCCCATCCACCATAAACATCGTCCTCAGGCATCATCCAAAATGCAGGCCAATAACCTTGTCCCTCTGGTAAAGACATTTTTGCTTCAAAACGACCATACTTTTGGCTAAACTTTCCTTGCGAGTGAATTTTTCCTGAAGTATATTCATATGTCCCTGTATCATCAGTAACCGTTTCTTCTCGGCCTTCAAGAATTAACTTCCCATCCTCTACTCTTACATTATCTTCTTGATACGATTGTAACTCCTCATTTCCCCATCCAGAAATAAAGGTTCCATCCTCTTGATAAAAACCGTTTCCTTCGTCAATTGTCCATTTCTTGGAGTCCAGCTCGTCACCTTCAAAGTTATCTTCCCAAACTAAAGTCCATTCATCATTCACTTCAGATACTTCCTCCGCACTCACAGCCATACTAAAATTAGAAATAATTAACAGAAGAACTAAAAGTACTTTAAATCGCTTTTTTGACATTACTGATTTCCCCCATTTCTTTTGAGTGAATTTCATAATTACCTTAATTGAGCCGTATAGATACTTAATGGCGAAAATATTGCATTATGAAATTCATTAAATCATTTATTTTTTGGTAAGCGGTAAATCTTAAAATGATCGTTCTAAACCACCCCCTTTAATACTTAAATCGCTATACGGGTAAGCAATATAGATGTTTAAATAATCTGGAAAGCGCTTTCGATTTATGTATGATGTGAGGTAGGTAACATTACCTACCTACCCCAAATCTTCTAGTTAAAAAAACTAAGCTAACTTAACTGTCATTTTTGTTACTTTACCATTTCTAATACCCTCAGCGTGTGTTCCTCTAACTGTGTTTCCGTCAACAACCATTGTTTCGCCGTTTCCGTAAGTTAATGTGTACTCTACAGGTTTGGCTGCGCCATCTCCGTATGTGTCTAGCTTCTTCTCGTTCACATACGTAAGTTCACAAGTTCCTAGGAACGTATAAGATACTTCACCATTTTCTGTAAACATCCAGCTTGGAAGGATTGGAGATAACCTGCAAGCAAGCTCCTCGCCTTCAAATGCAAACGGCTTTCCGCCTGTCATCATCACAAACCACATATTCATAAACTCAATCGTAGAACCACTTAATCGAGCTACAAAGCCACGGCCATGTAGTTTCGGATTAGGGTTTGCACTACTTGCAATGAAAGAGCTATTCTCTAGTGTACTTCTTCCATAAGTTTCTGGATCTAAAAATGGGATTAACGCTGTTTTCATATCTTCATAAAATTCTGCAGCTAATCCTGACTTAAGCGTTGCTAATAAATACTTATATTCCATATGCAAGAAAACCGACTCATTTTCTAACCATCCTGGTGTAAAGGCGTTAGCGCGTCCAAGTTCATTCGACTCTTCTTGAATCGACATAGATGTTTTGTACATCCCGAGCTTTCGATCATAAATATCAGAAGCGCGAACAGCATCATAAATCTTTTTCGCCTCTTGTTTGTCATCTGTTAATTTTAATGATTTAACAATTCCCTCAAGAAACGGTGTAACAGCTTTCGGTGTCCACTCTAGCTCTGAAATCTCCGGTACTCCATTCTCTAAAGAATTCTTCGGTTCAAAGTAGAAGTAAGTTGGAACAAGTTCTCCATTAAATTCACGAACACGTTTAATCCCACTCTCGACTCTAGCCTTAAGGACCTGACTCATTTCTTTTAATTCTTCGACCGTGTATTGAACTTCTTCACCACTAATTCCTTGATAAATCGTCTCGCGGTAGTTCTCTCTAAGAGTTGCCACTTCATGCCAATACTGATCTTCATTGATTGATAAAGCTTCAACTTTCTCAATTGCGTTTACAACGCCACTTAAAAAGTGAGCTGCTTCAACTGGCAATGCTACTTTCTCTTCACCATCTACCTCTAAAAGAATGTCAAATAGACGTTTCACTTCATATAATTCAGAAGTACTAGCGCCAATCATCCCTGGCAAACCATTTAGAGAGTCGTTCCACCCAGGTTTATCTGATTCCATTTCGACACCTAATCCCATTGGGGCTAATGTCGAAGTTTTCACAAGGCCAAGAAGGAATAGCTTAGAATAAAGAGTTGTGTTATAAACGTCACCTAGTCCACGCTTATCTTTTATCCACATAACACCCTTATTTTGAGCAGCTTCATGTTCTTTTTGTTTATCTTCATAAATCGCACCGTACTGACGTAACTTACCATTGTTAATGACGTATTTATCGGCACGTTTCTTTACTCTAGCCGGGCTCTCAAAATACTGATAATCTTTGTTGAAATATAATTCTTCCTTTTTATCTGGATAAATCGCTAAGTAACTTTCGACTAAGTCAAGGTTATATGTCCAGTGATCCATCCAGTATCCTTCACCGAACTCCGCTTGGAATAAATGCTCTGAAACACTCAATACTGCCGTTAAAAACTCCTCGAAAGACGTCAACAATGTTACTGTTTCATCCTCTAAGAAGTGCTTAAGCTCTCCTGGTGTATAAGATGATTTGAAGAAATTACGTACTTTTTCTTCAGATTCCTTTGCCACGTACGCTGCAAAATCAAACGAATTAGCATCAAGTGAGAATCTAACACCTTTAACTCCCAGTGGATTGTAGCCATCTAATTGAATCAAGTTCATAAATAGTTTTACATTGTAGTCCTTTACTCGTGGCTCAAAAAAGACATCACAACGTCTATTTTGATTAATATCTCGGTAGTTACCGTTCCCTTGAGAATAATAAGTAGGACTAAGTGAGAAGAAGTTGTAATCTCTTTCTAAGTCACCATGCTTACGTGAATAGAGATAATATAAATTTTGTTTATCTTCTTTCTCGAATACAAACGGGAATCCACCTCGTAAGCCGTTGTCTAAATAACTTTGACGACTATAGGCATCAAAGAGCGGTTGTCCCGTTTTACATTTAATTGGAGCCGTAATTTGGTCCGTAATCGTTGCTGCAACTTCTTGCATCTCTCGTAAACGTGAAAGTGTAATACGCTCTTTCACATAAGAATTGACGGTTGCAAGATTACTTGCATGGCCTACCACCGTGTATAATTCCAACTCTTCATTTGGCGCTAGTGCCACTTTCGTTGCCGTAAACCCACAAGACACTTTATTCGTTGTTTCTGCTTCTTCTGCAACTAACGTTTCAAAGCTTTCATTGATGAAGTTTTGAGGCAATTGTAACGTTGTATCAGTGCCAAAAATGATATCACGATCAACAATTGGTTTTGCTAACTTTTCCTCACCACGGTACGAGATCAAACTCATAAAGAAGTTTCCTTGATCGACTTCTTTCACTTCAGCTGTATCTTCAATACTTCCTCTCAACTTATAATAAGGAATGTCATTTTCGATATTATATACGTCGAACCAACTCTTAATTGTATTTCCTAATTCCTTATATGCAGCATTTGGTACACCGCTAGGAAAGACAGATGGTAGTCCATCTAACAACTCAATATCCTTATGCTGATCAGAAATATTTTTAAATTTCACATGGCGCACTAGTCCAGCTACAGGTGACTCAGGCAAAATAAAGTACTCTACATTCATTTGAATGCCATTGTCTTGATTGACATATTCGAGAGCAAGTTTATTCTCTGAAATCTCCATTGTTTCCGTGTGACCGCCGTTAGGTTGTGACGAGAATGGCTCTAAAAGCGTCGTCTTACCATTCTCAGTAATCTTAATAAATGTTCGAAACCCTTGGACTTGTGCAAGCTGATACGATTTATCTGCAGGTAAAAATTCCATAATCGCATGATCTTTATCTTGAACACCGAAGCTCGCGATTCCTTGACCGCGATTCACATAAAATACCCACATTGGAATTCCATTAACCCCTGCAATCCCAGGTAAAAAACTAGAGAATGGTTGTAATTGTTGATAGTTACTTAATTGAAACTTCTTATTCCCTACTAATTTGTACATATATACCTCCAAAAAAATTAATCAATAATAAATGTTGATATTGACCTAGCTGTAACCAAGATTTCCACTGACTCGCCTTCTAACTGCATTACAGCATTTTTATCCTTTTCTGTTTCGTTTAGAATGACGACCACTATTTCACCAGTGTTATTCTTAAAGGCTGTTACGCTCAAATCTTTTATCGTAGTTTCAAGTCCAATTCTTCTTGCCTTTGGCTTGATAAACTTACTAAAATGGCCTATATAATAATAAGAACTATTAAAATAAACTTCATTATTTTCGGTATCGACAATAATTGGTGCATCACAGTAATTTCCGACGTGATTTGGGCCACCTTGCTCATCTAGTAATAAGTTCCAATCAATAAAACCTTCGAGCCAATTGTTCATATCGCCAATGATATTTCTTGCATAACGCTCACCAGTATGCCAAGCACCAAGCTGAACTCCACCTTCAATACATCCTTCTGTAAATAGGAGATGCTTATCAGGGAATAATTGGTGAACTTCTGAAAGGTTTTCAAATTCTTCTGAAACGTACCAATGATTTCCTATTCCCCAAATATATTTTGCAGCTTCATTATCCGATAAAATTGTTTTTGCACGTTCGACAATTAAATCCCTATTGTGATCCCACACAATAATCTTTTTATCTTCGAGGTTGGATTTATGAAAAGTTGGCCCTAAGAAATTTTTAACAAAATCGCGCTCTTCTTCCGCTGAATAGCGACAAGAGTCCCAAGTTTGAGTCGCTTCAGGTTCATTTTGAACGGTAACACCCCAAATAGGGATACCTTCCTTTTCCATCTCTTGAATATACTTCACAAAATAATTTGCCCATAATTGGCGATATTCTTGCTTGAGTTTACCACCATTGTTCATCTCGCCGTTCGTTTTCATCCAGGCTGGTGGGCTCCAAGGAGATGCTAAAATCGTTAAGCTTTCCCCAGCTTCTTCTGCTGCTTTTTTGATGAACGGAGTTACAAACTTCTTTTCTCTTTCAATAGAAAATGTAGACAAGGATTCATCTCTATCTTCTATGTACGTATAATTTCCAAGTGAAAAATCACAACTATGAATATGAGTTCTCCCGAGTGTATAACCGAGACCACTTTCCTTATTAAAATAAGCTGTGATGATTTTTCTTTGATTATCTTCAGAAACTTTATTTAAGTTATAAGCCGCTGATTCTGTAAATGCACCACCAAATCCCATCCAAGTTTGGAATTCTTGTTGTGGATTTAAGTCTATTACTCCAAAGTCACCCAATTTTCCTTTAGATAAAAATATATCTTCTTTTCGATTCCAATTTTTTTGACTGCCTTTACTAGTTTCAACTACCTTTACTTTTCTTTGCATTTTATAACCTCCTGCTATATTAAGGTTGATGCTATTTTTATTTTAAAAAATAGCTCCAGCTTGCTAGTCACCTAAAGCGCTTTCGGAAACATGTAAAAAAAGTAATCTAATATTAAAACAAAGACATGGCTACCCCGAATCAAATAATAAGGAGATACCTTAGTTCTTCTAATCGTCAACCATGTCTTTGTGAATATAGTTATTCTTATTAGATTAAGATTAATATTCAGTATTCATCACTTGTTTAATTAATGAATTTCACTCTAGTGTCAGTTACTCGATTGGCTGACATGATTTTCTTTCTACTAAAGTTACTGGAATTTTTGCAGAGATAAACTGCTTTTTCTTATCGTTAATTTGTTCTAATAAGAGAGATGC
>SKOL01000343.1 GCA_007120055.1 Anaerobacillus sp. | reverse complement strand
CGCTTATGTTCAAAGAATAAAACTGGATCTTCATCACGAATCGCCGCTTTTAATAACCCTTTTACATCATAAGGGGTTGAAGGCATCACAATTTTTAACCCTGGAATGCTAGCAAACATTGCTTCTACAGACTGTGAATGGTACAAAGCACCATGAACCCCACCACCGTAAGGAGCACGGATGACCATTGGACAACTCCAATCATTGTTTGTACGATAACGGATTTTTGCAGCTTCAGAAACAATTTGATTCACCGCTGGCATAATAAAGTCAGCAAATTGAATTTCAGCAATTGGTCGCATTCCGTACATCGCAGCACCAACACCGACACCTGCAATCGCTGATTCTGCTAACGGTGCATCAATGACTCTTTCTTCTCCAAACTTTTCATATAAACCGTTCGTTGCTCTAAATACGCCACCGCGGGCACCAACGTCCTCACCGACAACGAAAACTTTATCGTCGCGTTCCATCTCCTCTTTTATAGCTAATGTTACAGCATCAATATAGGACATAATTGGCATCGTCTATTCCCCCTCAGCGTAAACGTATTTTAAAGCGTCTTCAGCAGGAGCATAAGCTGCCGCTTCCGCATACTCTGTCGCATCATTTACGGCATTAGAAATACGTTCATTTATTTGATTTTCAATGTCTTCTGTTAAAATATTTAATTCTTGCAAATACGCTTTAAACGTAATGATTGAATCTTTCTTTTTCGCTTCTTCAACTTCTTCTCTTGAACGATACGCTCGGTCATCGTCGTCACTAGAGTGTGGTGTTAAACGATACGAAACAGTTTCAATTAACGTTGGTCCTTCACCATTTCTCCCACGATCAGCTG
This sequence comes from Anaerobacillus sp., assembly GCA_007120055.1. Next base: position 24,697 of record SKOL01000343.1, on the reverse strand, counting down.
CTGCTTTAACCGCTTTATAAACAGCAATTGGATCATTTCCGTCTACGGTCTCACCTGGCATTCCATATCCGATCGCACGATCAGATACTTTTTCACACGCTAATTGTTTATGAATCGGTACAGAAATCGCATACTTATTATTTTCACACATTAAGATAACAGGCAATTTATGAACAGCAGCAAAGTTCGCCCCTTCATGAAAATCACCTTGGTTTGATGAACCTTCTCCAAATGTTGTAAATGTCACAAAGTCTTTTCCTTGCATTTTACCAGCTAAAGCCACTCCTACAGCATGAGGAACTTGTGTTGTTACTGGAGAAGATCCTGTGACAATGCGATTTTTCTTTTGACCGAAGTGTCCCGGCATTTGTCTACCGCCAGAGTTTGGATCTTCAGCTTTAGCAAATGCTGATAGCATAAGGTCAAGAGCCGTCATTCCAAAGTGAAGAACAACACCCATGTCACGGTAATAAGGTAAAACATAATCCTTTTCTTTATTCAAAGCGTAGGCCGCTCCAACTTGAGCAGCTTCTTGACCTTGACAAGAAATAACAAAAGGAATTTTTCCTGCTCGGTTTAATAACCACATTCTTTCATCTATCTTTCTTGCGAGTAACATCGTCTCATAAATTTCAAGTACATCTTGATCACTTAAGCCTACTGATGCATGACGATTTTCAGTCATTATAAGACCCCCTTTTATAATGTGAAATGTACAATTATAATGTACAATTCTTGAAAGCTATGCTACGTTGCCCAGACATAACAAAGCTTTTAATGATAATTTAGAAGTTAAAATTCATAATTTAGAATTATAAACCCTCACACAAACAATTTTCTTCAATACATCATTCCAATTCCCAATTTTTAATTGTAAATTGTGAATTGTTAACCGTGAATCGCTTTTCCGTCAACAGCGAGTGCTGCTTCACCTATTGCCTCTGATAGTGTCGGGTGTGGATGAATTGTATTTGCAACTTCCCAATGCGTCGCGTCTAACACTTTAGCCAGCGCTGCTTCAGAAATCATATCAGTCACATGAGGCCCAATCATATGAACTCCTAATAAATCTTCTGAATCTTCATCAACAACAAGCTTTACAAAGCCGTCTGTCTCTCCGAACACCATCGCTTTACCAATGGCTTTAAATAAAAACTTACCTGTTTTTACTTTATAACCTTTTTCTTTTGCTTCATTTTCTGTTAGTCCTACACTTGCAATTTCAGGAGAACTGTACACACATTTTGCGATTAAATTATAATCTAGCTCATGTGGATTTTGATCAGCCATATGTTCTACAGCTATTATACCTTCATGGGATGCGACATGCGCTAGCTGAAGCCCTCCAATCACATCTCCGATTGCATAAATGTGAGATTCCTTCGTTTGATAAAACTCATTCGTTTGAATCACACCGTTCTCTACTTGTATATCGGTATTTTCTAAACCGATTCCTTCAATATTTGCTTGTCGGCCTACGGAAACGAGAAGCTTTTCGGCAGAGAATGCTTTTGTTTCTCCTTTATGCTCAGCTTGAATCGTAGCCACTTCTCCTTTTTCAATCGTTTCAGAAAGAACTTTCGCACTTGTAACTATCTTTATACCCTTTTTCTTCATTGAGCGAGTAGCTTCTTTTGAAACTTCATGATCTTCTGTAGGTAAAATTCGATCAGCGTACTCAAGAACAGTTACTTTAACGCCAAAGTCAGCGAGCATTGATGCCCATTCAATCCCAATGACTCCACCACCAACAATGATCATTGACTCTGGAAGTGCTTCCATTTTCAATGCTTCATCACTTGAAAGAACGTATTGTCCATCAATTTCAAGACCTGGTAATGTTCTCGGTCTAGAACCTGTCGCTATGAGAACATTTTTCGGAATTAGCATCTCATTTTCTTCACCGTTGTTCATTTCAACGGAAATCGTCCCTGGAGTTGGAGAAAAAATAGATGGTCCTAAAATACGCCCAATTCCTTCATAAACATCAATCTTCCCTTTTTTCATAAGATGCTGGACACCCTTATGTAGGTTCTCAATGATTTTCTCTTTTCTTTGCTGAACCTTATCGAAATGAAGAGTGACATCGTTTGCACTTACCCCGAACTCTTCAGAGTGCTTCATTGTTGAATACACTTCAGCACTTCTTAGTAGCGCCTTACTCGGGATACAACCTTGATGTAAACACGTACCACCTAATTTTGCTTTTTCAACGACAGCCACTTTTAACCCTAGCTGCGATGCTTTGATGGCAGCAACATAACCACCAGTCCCTGCTCCTAGTATTACTAAGTCATATTCATGAGCCATTTGTTTGTCTCCTTCCCTACTTTACATTTTCAACAGTAACTTCATTATTAGGATATGACTTTGCTTGTTCTTCTCCACGAAGAACCCTTAAGCCGCCCTCCACTAATGCTTGAAGTTCATTTTCCCCTGGATGGACGATTACATCAGCTACCCAACTAATTCGATCGGTAATTTCCTTCACAAAACTTTTACCGTAAGCAAGCCCACCTGTTAAAACAATCGCATCAACTTCACCTTTTAAAACTGTGCTTGCTGCGCCGATCTCTTTTGCAACTTGATATGCCATCGCATCATATACAAGCTTTGCTTCTTCATCTCCAGAAGCTATCCTTTTTTCAACTTCTACCGCATCGTTCGTACCTAAATAGCCGACTAGACCACCTTGACCGACGATTTTTTTCATTATCTCATCCGCATAATACTCCCCTGAAAATGATAATGAAACTAAATCCCCTGCCGGTACTGTTCCAGCACGTTCTGGTGAGAATGGTCCTTCTCCATGTAAACCATTATTAACATCTATAACACGCCCACCTTTATGAGCACCAACAGTAATACCTCCGCCCATATGGGTAACAATTAAATTTAATTTTTCATATTTCTTACCTAGATCTTTAGCAACTCTTCTTGCTACTGCTTTTTGGTTTAAAGCATGAAAAATACTTTTTCTTTCAAAAAGTGCAAATCCAGATATTTTAGCAATTGGGTCCATTTCATCGACAACGACAGGGTCTACAATAAACGAAGGAATGTTAAGTTGCTTCGCAATTTCAAAAGCTAAAATTCCTCCTAAATTCGATGCGTGCTCTCCAGAAAAACCTAGACGTAAATCCTTCAACATCGCATCATTGACTTCATACGTCCCCCCTTCAATCGGTCGTAACAATCCCCCTCTACCAACAACTGCACTTAACTTAGAGATATTGATCCCTTCTTCATGAAGAGTTTCTAAAATTGTTTCTTTCCGAAATGAATATTGGTCGATAATTCGATCATATGAATTAATCGCATCGGCATCATGGCGAATCGTCTTTTCTATCAAAGAGCGCTCGTCGTCATATATACCTATTTTAGTGGAAGTAGATCCCGGATTAATGGCTAAAATTCGATATTCATGTTGCAAAAAACTTACCCCCAACAAATTTATTTGAAACCTAATTTAATGAATTGCATAATTCATTATTCTCGCCACTAAGATCAATATATAGTTGCGCCAGAACCCTTCGCAAACTATATATTGCTTGATGTGGCTCGTTTTTGGTAATTATGAAATTCACTCAATTAAGTAAACTTTATAATCCCAATAAACTAGCCACACCCCGCTCCATCCAGTTGAGAACGATTAGCTCAACTAGATGGGAGTTTCCTTGTGGCACTAAATTAAGATGTGATGAAATTTATTAAATTATAATGATAGAGGCTGGCTTCCAAAGAGCTACTAGCCTTCAAAGTTAGTATGTCACAAGTGAAACAATACTAATTATTATTCAGGCATGCCAACTCCTATAAAAAGCCACCCTCTATTTACTACTTCGTTATTAACGACGTCTACTTAAAATACTATGTTCATTCGTTAAAAACTGCTTACGAGACTTACGCATGTTTTCAATTCTTTCTTCAGCCATACGATCGGCCGCCATATACGTTGGAATATTATCACGTTTCGAAATTTCAAAAATCTTTGAAATACTATCATATATCGTTTCTACTCTTTTTAATGCTCGATCTTTATTGTAGCCGTATAGCTCATCAGCGACATTTATAACTCCACCTGCATTAATAACATAATCAGGCGCATAAACGATACCAAGTTCAGAGATTTGGTCACCGTGTTTTGTTTCTTTTAATTGATTGTTTGCTGCCCCTGCAATAACTTTCGCTTTAAGTTGCGGGATAGTATCGTCATTAATAATTGCTCCTAAGGCACATGGTGCGAAAATATCACATTCAACACTGTAAATGTCGTTAATGTCAACTGCTTTTGCACCGAAGTCTTCAACTGCTCTTGCCACAGACTCTTTGTTGATATCAGTAACGATTAATTTTGCTCCTTCTTCATGAAGGTGCTTACATAGCGTATATGATACATTCCCAACACCTTGAACAGCCACCGTCAAGCCTTCTAAAGAGTTAGTACCAAACGCTTCTTTTGCGGCCGCTTTCATTCCTACATAAACGCCATACGCTGTTACCGGCGATGGATTTCCTGATGAACCAAATGCTGGTGAAATCCCTGTTACGTAATCCGTTTCTTCATGGATGATGTCCATATCTCCTACTGTAGTCCCAACATCTTCAGCTGTAATATAGCGTCCGTTTAATCCTTGGATATAACGACCGAAAGCTCGGAACATTTCCTCATTTTTATCTTTACGAGGGTCTCCAATAATAACTGTTTTTCCTCCACCAAGATTTAAACCTGCTGCTGCATTTTTATAAGTCATTCCTTTAGCTAAACGAAGTGCATCTTCAAATGCTTCTGCTTCTGTATTATAAGTCCACATTCTAGTTCCACCAAGAGCCGGTCCAAGGGTTGTATCGTGTATTGCAATGATTGCTTTTAAACCTGATTGTTTGTCTTGACATACAACAACCTGCTCATAATCATACGTTTCCATATACTTAAATAATTCCATCGTATTTTTCCTCCCTATTTTCACTCTTTTTTCCTTTAGCTAACTGAACGAACTGCCATTGCTAATGAATAAAGTTTACTCTCTGCTGAATCGGCTCTAGATGTCAATACGATCGGTGCCTTAGCGCCAGCAATTACTCCGCCAACTTTTGCTTTCGAAAAATAAACAAGAGACTTGTATAAAGCATTACCTACTTCAATCATCGGAACAACTAAAATATCCGCTCTCCCAGCCACTTCACCTTCAATTCCTTTTAACTGGGCAGCATGAATTGATATTGCATTATCCACCGCAAGAGGTCCATCTACTATACAATTTTTAATTTGACCTCGTTTGTTCATTTGAGCAAGCAGTGCACCATCGACAGTGGCCACCATGTTGGGATTAACCGTCTCTACAGCCGAGAGTACCGCAACTTTAGGTAACTCTAACCCTAACCGCCTAGCAATATAAACCGAATTGTTAATGATTTCAACTTTTTGATTTAAATCAGGTGCGATGTTCATCGCTGCATCTGTTACAAAAATAAGTCTGTCTACATCAGGTATTTGAAAAGCCGCTACGTGAGATAATACTTTTCCTGCTCTAAGACCATACTCTTTGTTTAAAACTTCTTTTAAAATAACAGAAGTTGAAACCATACCTTTCATTAATACATCTGCAATACCTTGGTTTACAGCTTGGACAGCTAATTTGGCTGCATCTTTGTCATTGTTAGCGTTCACAATTTTAACGTATTCACTTTTGTTGTAATCGCCGTTTTTGCTACTAGTAAGCAGAGATTTAATCTTTTCTTCATTACCATATAAAATAAAGGTTGCTAATTTTTGATCCACAGCGTTAACTACCGCTTCAACTACTTCCTCATCTTCTGCTGCAGCAACTGCCACAACCTTTGATGGCAATTGTATTGCTTGTTCCTTAAGTTGATCTAAATTCACCATCGTACCGCCTTTCTCGTTGTCACGTTGGTTACACAATTTAATATTGCAATTTCTGTGCCAAGTTTGTAACCAACTAATATCAGGTCTTTTTGTACACTTTTTGTTCACAATTAACCAATTCCACTATGCAAATTTTATCATAGTGCGCAAATTATTGCATGCTATTTATTTCAATATTATATTTTTCCATTTTATAATATAAATTTCTAATTGAAAGTTTTAAACTTTTGGCGGTAGCCGTTTTATTACCGTCATTATTCTTTAAAGCAAATAGTATTTGCTCTTTTTCAAATTGCTGAACTTTTTCAGCTAATGATTGGAAACTCGCAAATTGTTGCGTAATTTCTTCCGAACGCTCTTCTTTACTATCTTCCCCACTCAATTCCGGAATATGATGGACATCAATTTCAATTTCGTTAAAGTGCATAAAGATCATCGCTCTCCCTAGGACATTTTCAAGCTCACGTACATTCCCTGGCCAATCATAGTTCATTAAAACCTTTTCAGCAGACGCCCTTAAACCTGTCACTTTTCTACCATAATCTTGATTAATCTTTAATATTAGATGATTACAAAGCGCAGGAATATCTTCTTTACGCTTTCTTAGAGAAGGAATAAAAATTGGCATTCGGTTAATTCGATAATATAAATCTTCACGAAAACTATTTTCATTTATGGCTTTTTCTAAATTCACATTCGTAGCCGCAATTACCCTTACATTGATTGCAATAGACTTCGTTCCACCAACCCGAACAATTTCTCGTTCTTGCAAGACACGAAGAAGTTTCGCTTGTATGTTTACGCTCAATTCACCAATTTCATCCAAGAAAATACTACCACCGTTTGCATCTTCAAATAAACCACGCTTCCCCCCTCTTTTAGCACCCGAAAATGCACCTTCTTCATAACCAAAAAGTTCACTTTCCAATAAAGATTCAGAAATTGCCGCACAGTTAACTCTCACAAACTTGTTATACTTTCTCTCACTTGCATTATGTATTGCATGGGCAAAGAGCTCTTTCCCAGTACCCGATTCCCCTCTCAACAAAATCGTCGCCGGTGTTGAAGCAGCTAATTTCGCTTGCTCAATCGCAAACTCCATCTCTTCAGACGTACCGGTAATATCCTCAAAAGAGTATTTCGCTTCTAACGTTCGAATAATTCTTCTTGCACGTTCCAATTCATCCGTAAGCGATTTAATTTCAGACATATCATGAAGGACCCCAACACTTCCTTTTAGTTTCCCATCAACGATCACAGGCGCTACATTAACAACTACATCTTTCTTTTTCGGACCTACCTTCATTCTTGTCCCACGGACTGATTTTCGGTTTTTTAGAACATGCATATGCATACTTTCACCTTCAGAAATATCAGCCGTCGCCGGTTTTCCTATTACTTGCTCAGCTGTTAATCCTGTCAAGCGAGTATATGCTGGATTAATCATCAGACCAATTCCATTTTCATCCACTACCGAAATCGCGTCATCTGATGACGAGAAAATTGCTTCAAGCATCGTTTGAATACTTTTTAAGTTAGTAACTTCTTCAGCCATCTGCTCAATCTCGGTAATATCTTTGAAGACAGCTAATGCACCTATCACTTTATCATTATGAATCATAGGAACACGTGTAGTAACAATCGTTAAACCGTTTTTAATCTCCTGCTTTTTATTCATTTCTATTTTTTTCGTTTGCAAAACGCGACCTAACCGACTGGCTGGCACTATTTCATAAATCGATTTCCCTAAAACTTCTTCTTTTTTTACACTTAACATCCGTTCAGCACTCTTATTTATTAACGTCACCATAGACTTTTCATCAATCGCTATCATGCCGTCATGGGTAGAGTTTATGATTACATCTTGTTTAGAATAATAGTTTGTTAACTGTTCAATTAATGTTTCTTTTTCTTCAATTAAATTGAAAATCAACGTTGCAACAGAGCTAGGTATTAAGACAACACGCGCTTTATCACAGGCAACCTTAAGTTCAGAAGCAAGAGCAGGATCACCAGTTGCTTCAACAACTACATCTACATCGTTCGTTAACAAGCACTCCCAGTCTCCGCCCGTCTTTATCCCTAGTTCTTTTGCGAGTAAGATCCCCGAACTTTTTTCATTTTTATCAGCAACTCCAATAACTTCCATCATATCTGCATCAACTAAAATTTTAAGTAAAGCCGATCCTCCTCGTCCAGCCCCTACAATTAAACAGTTCTTCATTTCAGACACCCTTTTGTGTATAACAGATTATTTTTAGAGCATTGCATTTGTAATTCACTCACACAATAACTATACACTAAAATAATGAAAAGAAACAAAATTACTCTTTTGGACAACGTCATTATAATTAGGTAAAATGTATTTATTAATTTCTTGAAAGAGGTATACACTATGCAAAGGTTTATCGCACTAATGATCCTCGTTATCCCTGGAGTGATGGCAGGATACGGGATCAAATTAATGAGGGATATCTTCTTCAAAATTTTACACAGCCCTTTCCCCGCATTATGGGTTCAATTTATAAGCGGACTTACCCTCCTTATTTTAGGGGTAGGATTTATCGCCGGTTTCGTTCTGCATCGCGATCGAAAAAACAACAAAGTTGCTCCACGCTTCAAGAAATGAACCAAACACAAAAAGAGGGGTCCTATTATAATGCCTAAACGTTAGACACTATAATAAAGGACACCTCCTTCTACGATACACCCCAACGATCAATCCATTTTAACACTGGCCTTGCCTCAATCCATTTTGACAAAGATATTTTTTCAGTAACTAAGACAATAAATAAATAAAATAAACAGATCATCGCCTGCATCGGCAAGCTTAAGTGGTAAATCATCAACAAACTTACAACTCCACCTAATAAAGTTGCGCCATTATCACCTAGCATCGCTTTTCGAGTTGCCTCAAAATAAATAAAAGTAATTAATACAATCAATAGCCCCACAATGAAACGAAATGGCATTTGGAGCAATAACGACCAAAACATAACTCCATGTAAAAATACAATCTTCCACACCCTTAAAGGTCTTGTGTCAAATAAATTCATAACATGCGGAGTTAGGATAAGCAACGAAAATATTACAATAAAATTTAGAATACCTAAAGGAAACATAGGAACATCGACTACAACTAATAAACAAGCCGCTACAAACGTTCCTACTAACTTCAATAATCCGGTCGATATTTTCCGACTTCGAATAAATAAATCAATGTGTCCTTTTAAACCTTTCGGATATTTTGTACCGAATCGATCATCAATAAGTCCAGTCAACCACAATACAACGATATAAAAGATCGTAGCTAACCCTAAATCTAAATTCAATATGTAAACATAGTAAAACACGAAAAAAAACATACTCCCCCCTAAACTATATGGAGTTTCTTCACCAACATAATTCGTCACCTTACATCCTAATCTTATATATAATTGCGAAAACAGTGATAAAATTAAAGGGGATAATAAAGCAATTACATTTACCATGTCGCTCTCATTCTCCATAATGTTTTTTCCATATCTACCCACTGACGCCCTCTGTGAAAAAAACCATTTATATCTTTTCCTGTCGACCTATGAAAAAAACAAACATCTTCTTCCTCAACACTCGCTCCAGATTTTATCAAATCTACAGTCATCGCCATTTCTACACCAAAACCAACATAATCCTTTTCTAACAATAACGGTACCCATTTTTTCCTAAATGCTCGTTGACCTGACAACGGAGCCTCAAACCACTTGCCAGTTTGTGAAAAAATCAACTTTTGCGCTCGATGTTTCATAATTCCAAAACCGCTCTTTTTTTGAAGAGGAAGTCTAGCAATAACACAATCAAGATCTGAAAAGATTAGTCTTTCTACCAACTTCTCTCCTTCCCTCGCTGTCATACCTAAGTCGGCATCAAGCGATAAAACAATTTCTCCACTTACCTTTTTCCAACCTTCTTTTAAAGCAAACGCCTTTCCACTATTCTCAGGTAACCGAATAACTTCGTCACTGTATTTTTCTGCTATCATATACGTATCATCACTACTTCCATCATCAATCACAATCAATTCATCGATCCATAAGCACCGGTTTAAAGTTACTAAAGTTCTTTTTATCGTTTCTTCTTCATTGTAAGCCGGAATTACTACGCTTATTGAAGGTTTCATTTCATTAACTCCTCTTTTATCCTTAATAATGAGATATACATCATATTTAAATCCAACTCACGGTTCGGAATATCTTCAAGCTTTAGTTGTGGGAGTCCGTATGTTTCCTCTAGCTCTTCCCCTAAAGTAATAATAATTCCCTGCTGATTATACAACCCTGCCGTTTCCGGAAACCTTTCCAATGTCACACCAACTTTCGCTAAAACCATATCTAAGTGTTGAAACTGTTCTTTTTCTGCAGTCGTAAACACTCTCACTTCGTTGAATTCATCTTCAACATACCGCGCCCACGTTTGATTTTCCTCCACTAATAAAGCATTTTCCGCTTTCAACTTTTGTATATAGAGCAATTGCTCATCACTTAACCAATCTTTATCTACAACAATCCCAATGATTATTCCTACTACTAAATAAAAGATAATCGACAAAAAATAGATCACGTTCATATTTTTCATATCTTATTACCTCCCACCCCACCATTGGAGCATTAAAGAAACTAAAAGTTCAAATTTAGGACTAAAACTAAACATTAATAATACTGCAATTGCAGGGAGGAGCGTCACACTATTAGTTACATTCTTTTTCTCCACCTCAAACAACGTGTGAACACCTTTTAAATCTACTAACGCATGCCCAACTTTTATTCTAGTTAATAAACTAGACCCCATTCCAACTCTTCCCTTTTCCAAAAATTCATTCATCCCAAGTCTCGTTCCGACTGTATACAATTTTTTTGCCCCCGAACAATAAGCAAATATAATCGCTACATCCTCGCTTGTTCCTATAAATACGAGACGCTTATACGGAAGTTTTAGCGCCTTCACACGCCCTTCCCCAGGTGCACATCCGTTACGATACGTATGCACAAGTAATTGAGCGCCACAATTTAACGCCCGCTCTGAAACAGAATCCATATCTCCAATTATATAATCAGGTTTTATCCCTAACTTCAGTAGCCCATCAGCCCCACCATCGACAGCTACTGTAATTAAACCCCTTCTTTTCACAACATTCGTCATTATTCGTAAATCGTCTTCAAAATTCGCCCCTCTTGCGACGATCAAAACTTCCTTGCCACGAAATTGTCGTAAAACAGGGATTTGCTCTACTTCACGGACAAAAACATCTAACTCTTTTCTGCCATAAAACAACGAATTACCAACAAAAGCTTTAAATTGCGAAGGAAAATAAAATTTCGCTTTATTTTTCAATTGCTCTACTTCTTTTATTGTATATTTTTTTAATCTACACGATCGCTGCCAAGCGCCATTCACATCGCGGTATAACCATTCATCTTTAATCATTAACCTTTGACCATTTAAATTGGAACGAAAGAAAGTATCTTCAATATCAAAAACAGAAATATTCGCTTTTAAAAGTGTTTCTACACCATTATGAACAAATAAGCCAGTCATCGATGTTCTAAAGTTTATGACCGCCTTCACACCACGTTCAATTAACATTTCAGCAGCTACCATATCAAGATCTTGATGAACTAATACAGCTATACTATTTTTAGGTAATTGTTCAACGAGCTTTTTCGTCTTCTCATCTTGAAAAGCGTATCCTTTGATCTTTTCAACAAATACCATAATCATTCACTCCAATTAGCGAAATTCCACACTTAGTATAAGTCATTTCCTTATTTTTCATACAAAACCCTTATGACGATATTCCGTCACCATCTTAAATGTAAAAGGAGGGCGATTTCCTTCTCTTCGCTGTAAACCTCTACCGAGTTTTAGAGGCTCGTTCAGGAAAATCGCCCTCCTTTTTTCATACAAAAAAAAGCGTAGCCATAAGCTACGCTAATTGAGGTTTATTTTTATTTAATGATTTTGTTAATAAATTATAAGCTAAATCTACTTTTTCTTGGTTAGGTGGCTCTAAGTGAGTTAATGTATTTTCTAGACCGAGCTGCTCCCACTTATACTCACCCATTTTATGATAAGGAAGAACTTCAACTTTTTCAACGTTTGAAAGTGTTGATATGAAGTCACCAAGTTCATTCAAATCCTTTGGGTCATCTGATAATCCAGGAACAAGCACATGTCTGACCCACATCGGAATCCCCTTTTCGTCAAGAAGTTTCGCAAAGTTTAACGTATTTCTGTTAGACATACCCGTAATCCCTTTATGCTTTTCTTCATTTATATGTTTCACATCAAGAAGAACAAGGTCAGTGACCTCTAATATTTCATCAAGGTTCACAGGTTTTACAGAACCAGAAGTATCGATGGTCGTATGAATCCCGACTTCCTTACACTTTTTAAAAAACTCAAGTACAAAATCAGGTTGCAGTAGCGGTTCACCACCACTCAATGTCACTCCACCGTTTGAAAATTGCATATACGGCAAGTAAGCTTTTGCTTCAGCAATTAACTCATCAACACTCATTTCACTTCCGCCATTTAATTTCCACGTATCAGGATTATGACAATAGGCACATCGCAAAGAACAACCTTGAAGAAATACGATATAGCGTAAACCAGGACCATCTACAGTACCACAAGATTCAATTGAATGGATTCTTCCTTTCATTTAGATCACATACTTTCGTGGAAAGTACGGTTAATGACATCAATTTGCTGTTCTCTCGTTAATTTAATAAAGTTAACAGCATAGCCAGACACACGAATCGTTAACTGTGGATATTTCTCCGGATGCTCCATTGCATCCATTAACTGTTCACGATCAAATACGTTAACATTAATGTGGTGACCCGTTTGTGATGCATAACCGTCTAAAATTGCCGATAAATTATTCACACGCGACTCCTCATCTTTACCTAAAGCTTTCGGCACAATGGAAAATGTGCAAGAAATACCATCTTGACAATCTTCATAAGGAATTTTCGCTATCGAATTTAATGAAGCTAATGCCCCTTTTTGATCACGACCGTGCATCGGATTTGCCCCCGGTGCGAACGGCTCACCCGCTTTTCTTCCATCAGGTGTGTTTCCGGTTTTCTTACCGTAAACAACATTAGATGTAATTGTTAACACAGATTGTGTGTGTAACGAGTTACGGTAAGTCGGATGTTGACGTAATTTATTCATAAAATTCGTTACGATATGAGATGCAATTTCATCTGCACGAGCATCGTCGTTTCCGTATTTCGGGAAATCTCCTTCGATTTCAAAATCTGTAGCAATACCATCTTCATCACGAATAACTTTCACTTTTGCATATTTAATCGCACTTAGTGCATCTGAAACAACCGATAAACCTGCAATTCCACACGCCATTGTACGAAGGACTTCTTGATCATGTAATGCCATTTCAATTCTTTCATAGCTATACTTATCATGCATGAAGTGAATAACATTTAAAGAGTTGATATAAAGTTCTGCTAACCAATCTTGAACCTCTTCAAATTTTTCGACTACTTCATCGTAATCTAGGTACTCTGATGTAATCGGCGCAAATTTAGGCCCTACTTGTATCTTTAATTTTTCATCGACGCCACCGTTAATCGTGTAAAGTAATGCTTTGGCTAAATTAGCACGCGCTCCAAAGAATTGCATTTGCTTACCGATACGCATCGCTGATACACAACAAGCAATTCCATAATCGTCGCCATAATCTTTTCTCATGATATCGTCATTCTCATATTGGATAGAACTTGTTTCAATTGACATCTTCGAGCAGAACTTTTTAAACCCGTCAGGTAAACCCGTCGACCATAGAACGGTTAAATTTGGCTCAGGAGCTGGCCCTAAGTTCACTAGAGTGTATAAGAAACGGAATGAGTTTTTCGTTACTAACGGACGACCGTCTAAAGACATGCCCCCAATTGACTCTGTAACCCAAGTTGGATCTCCACTAAATAACTCATCATAATCAGGCGTTCTTAAGAATTTAACTAAACGAAGCTTCATAACAAAATGGTCAACGATTTGTTGCGCGTCTTCCTCTGTTAAAATACCTGTTTTTATATCTCGTTCAATATAAATGTCTAAGAACGTTGATACACGACCTAAACTCATCGCTGCTCCATTTTGTTCTTTAATCGCTGCTAAATAACCGAAATATAACCATTGAAATGCTTCCTTTGCCGTTGTTGCCGGCTCTGAAATATCATATCCGTAAGAAGCAGCCATTTGTTTTAATTCTTGAAGTGAACGAATTTGCTCAGAAACTTCCTCACGGTCGCGAATCACTTCTTCCGTTATCGCACCTTTTTCTAAACTTTTCTTCACTTGCTTTTTATCTTCAATTAAACGATCTACACCGTACAGTGCAACACGACGATAATCCCCAATAATCCTTCCACGACCATATGCATCAGGAAGACCAGTAATAATACCAGCTTTACGCGCTGCAAGCATTTCGCTCGTATACGCATCAAATACCCCTTGGTTATGCGTTTTACGATAATCAGTATAAATTTTTTCGATTTCTGGATCTAATTTAAAACCGTACGCTTCACAACCAGAAGCCATCATACGAATACCACCTGTTGGTTGAATTGAACGTTTTAACGGTGCATCTGTTTGTAAGCCTACAATTTGTTCTTTATCTTTTTCAATGTAGCCCGGTGCATGTGAAGTAATTGTCGAAATTGTCTTTGTATCTACGTCTAGTACCCCACCATTCTCCCTTTCTTTCTTCATTAATTGTAATACTTGGTCCCATAATTCTTTTGTCGTTTCTGTTGGACCAGCTAAAAATGTATCATCACCAGTATACGGGTCCCAGTTTTTATTAATAAAATTTCTTACATCAATTTTCTCGTTCCATTCCCCCGTGTTAAAACCTTCCCAAGCTTCTTTTCTCGCTTTTAAAGCTTCCATCTCTTCATCTCCCTCTCTGTTCCATTGGTGAATGTGATTTTTTTCACATTTACACCTAAAAAAAATAGATAACTAAAATTTTTAATACATTTTTAAAATTCACAAATATTATTTAGTTGTCTACAGTAGTCTTTTTATATCTGTTTCAACTCGAATATTAAACTGTATCAACTTTTGTGACTTCATTATATAACGTTTTTCGCATTTTGTATATGTCAAAATCGTGACAATACTTATGATTTTATATATATCAACTTCTGCACTTCACACATAAGTTTATCTGTTATATATCTAAGTTATTTCTGTTATATATCTGTTTTCCGTTATTCTACACTAACAAACTAAAGAATATTGTGAATTTTTCCTCAACCGCCTTTTTTCAAATAAATAAAGCCGCAAGACAAATGAATTTGCCTTGCGACTTTTTAATTGCTATGCAATTTCCTAACTAAAATTCAAATAATGATTAACTTACTTTATGCTCTATCCTTAATTTGTCTGCCACCATTGCGATAAATTCGCTATTCGTTGGTTTTGCTTTCGTATGACTAACTGTGTAGCCAAACAAACTAGAGATAGACTCAATGTTGCCTCTGCTCCATGCCACTTCAATCGCATGACGAATCGCACGCTCTACACGGCTAGAAGTTGTGTTGAATTTTTTAGCGATGTCTGGATATAAAACTTTCGTAATTGAACCTAAGAGTTCAATATCATTATAAACCATCGTAATCGCTTCACGTAAATACATATAACCTTTTATATGAGCCGGGACACCGATTTCATGAATAATATTCGTAATGCTTGCATCTAAATTAAATTGCTTATTTTCATTTCTTGTCACTTGCATCGTTCCATGCGATGTTTTTTGTTGTGAAACTGTTTTTACCTTACCACTTACTTCTTTTACTTTATTAATGAGTGTTTCCATATCAAAAGGCTTTAAAATATAATATGATGCCCCTAAATCAACTGCTTTTTTTGTTACGTCTTCTTGACCAAATGCGGTCAACATAATAATGTTCGGTCGTTTCGTTAAGCTTTGTTGATTTATTCTTTCTAAAACTGCTAATCCATCTAGATGAGGCATAATAATATCTAAAATTAAAACATCAGGTTGTTGCCCTTCAACTACAGCCAAACATTCTTGGCCATTATGGGCTACTCCAACTACTTCCATCTCCTCCTGACTAGAAATATACTCTTCAAGCAAATTTACTAATTCACGATTATCGTCCGCGATACACACTTTTATTTTCTGCACAATTCTTCCTCCCTGACATTCATATATATTTATATCCACACAACAAATTCGACAAAGGGACGTTAATCCCTTTTTATTTTTTAAAAAAATATTGAAAATCTACGTTTTTTAAAGAAAATTAACGTTTTCCTCTTAAATTCGACCACGTTCGATACTTGACAACATTTAAAACATGAGTTTGTCGAAAAATCTTTATTAACTTAGATACATCATATCATGTTCTTATATTATTTAAAATGAGTACAAAGTTATTTTCACAAAAAAAAAAGCAAAGGTCGAAGTTAACTCGCCTTTGCTTTTTCATCCGCATATATATTTATACCCGCTTCTTGTAACATCCATTCTATATGACAAGCATATCCGCTCGTCGCGTCGTTAACAAAAACATGTGTTACTGCACCAATGACTTTTCCGTTTTGAATAATCGGACTACCGCTCATTCCTTGAATAATGCCTCCAGTAGCTTCGAGTAATTCCGGATCAGTCACTTTTATGACCATTCCTTTTGTAGCCGGAAACTTTTGTGGTACGCTACTTACTACTTCTATATCAAATTCTTTTACTTCTTCACCTTCAACAACAGTTAAGATTTTCGCCGGTCCTTCTTTCACTTGATGGGATAATGCGATTGGCATTGCTTGATCCATAATATTATTTTTTATTGGGTCATGTAGCTTTCCAAAAATGCCAAATGGACTATTTTTTGTTATCGTACCTAAAATTTTTCTATCGTTAGTAAAGCGTGCAAGTTTTTCACCTGGGTCTCCATTACTTCCTTTTTCTATGGATGTCACTAATGAACTGACAATTTGACCATCATTTACAACTATTGGCTTTTGTGTATCCATATCTGAAATGACATGTCCTAATGCACCATAGTTTTTGCTATCAGGATGAAAAAATGTTAGTGTTCCAACACCAGCAGCAGAATCACGAAGGTATAATCCTAAACGATATGAACTTTCACCTTTTGCCTTTAACGGCATAATTTCTTTTTTTAATACTTCATTTTCACGTCTCACTTCTAAACGTAGTGGTTCGTTATTTTCTCCTGCCTCTTGAATAATTGGTGTAACTTGACTCATGTTTTCAATTTTTTCACCATTTATTTTTGTAATTATATCTCCAACTTCTATATCCGCAAGTTCACCTGGAGATTTTTCTCCGTCAACACTATCGACTAAATGGTGCCCGACCACTAATACACCTAACGTATTTAATTTAACTCCAATTGATTGTCCACCTGGTACAATCTTAATGTCTTTAAGAACTTTTACATCGACATTCTTTACAGGAGCACTTCCCATAGTAACTGTCACGTTAGCATCACCTTGCCCATTTGCCTTCACTGTAAAGTTATCCTCGTTTACTGTAATTGCTTCGTCATTTGAGGATAAACTAAATACAGGAAATGCTTTTTGCAATTGTTGTTGTTGGCCTTCAATTAATACCAACTCCTTAGGGATACTGACGTACTCTTGTACCGGCTTATAAAAACCGATGCTTATTATAAACACAAGGAGAATTACACCTATAATTTTTCTAGTATCTACCATAAATTTTTTCACTCTCCTCGCTCCTAACCTACACCTCCATGTTTGGCTGTAATATTAATGTTGCCTCCTTACACAACATTTATAACTAAGGAGTGATAAAAAAGCTAACCTAATTTGGTTAGCTTTTCAAGTCAATGAATTTTATAAATCATTATTTCCGCCACTACGATCAATATATAGTTGCGTCAAAACCATTCACAAACTATATATTGTTTGATGTGGCTCATTTTTGGTAATTAGGAAATTCAATTAAATACCTTTAAATTTATCTGCTTGGTCTAACAATTCTTTAGCATGTGAAATTGTAAGTTCAGTAATTTCAACACCTGAAATCATTCTGGCGAGTTCTTCAACTTTTTCTTGATTAGATAAAGTAGTTACATTTGTGACGGTTTTATTGTTTAACTGTTTTTTCGAAATATACATATGAGTAGTTGCCATTGCTGCAACTTGAGGCAAATGAGTAATACAAAGCACTTGTGATTTATTAGAAATATTAAATATTTTCTCAGCAATTGCTTGGGCTACTCTCCCACTTACGCCGGTGTCCACTTCATCAAAAATTAATGAGGTAACGCCTTGATGCGTTGAAAAAATCGTTTTTAAAGCAAGCATAATTCTCGAAATTTCTCCACCAGAGGCAATTTTAGCGAGCTGTTTAAATGGTTCTCCGGGGTTAGTAGTTAGTAGAAATTCAATTTTATCGACCCCATCCTCATGAAAAAGAACATCTTTAGCATCAACTTTACTTATATCTGTTTCTTTAAATTTGATCAAAAACTTTGTTTTTTCCATATAGAGGTCTTTCAATTGTTGATGAATTTTTTTAGATAATTGTTTTGCTGCATGTTTTCTTTGCTCTGTTAAGTTTCGAGCTTCAATTAAAAGATCCTCACTAACAGAATCAAGCTGTTTTTCGAGAACTTGAATTTTTTCTTCTCTATTTTGTAAATGTTCAATTTCTTCTTCAATTTTTGAAGCATACTCTAAAATATCAGTGACCGTTTCACCATATTTACGTTTGAGTTGAATTAGTTCATTTAATCTCGCCTCAATTAAATTAAGACGATTAGGATCGAATTCAATTGACTCATAATAATCCCTTAATGAATAAGACGCTTCTTCTAAAAGATAATAACAATTACTGATCGTTTCTTTAAAAGGAACTAAATTTTTATCTATAAAGGTTGCTTCCTCAATATTGTTCATAGCATGCATCAACCATTCCAGGCCTTTATCATCACCATAAAGCGCATGGTAGCTGTCATGAACTGACTTATACAACTTCTCACCGTTGGCTAATTTCGTACGTTCTTCGGTTAAACTAATATCTTCATTAGGGTTTAACTTTGCAGCCTCTATTTCATTTAATTGATATTGTAATAAGTCTAATCGGTGAGCTAATTTTTGTTCATTTTCGGAAAACTGGTTAATTTGATTTTTTAAAGCAACAAACGATTTATAAATATGTTGATATTCACGAAGTGAACCACTTACCTTATCTCCGGCAAACTGATCTAGAAGAGACAAATGGCGTTCACTTTGCATTAAATGTTGGTGTTCATGTTGACCATGTATATCAACTAAAGTTTCTCCTAGCTCTCTTAAAATCGCTAATGTGACAAGTTTTCCATTGACCCTACAAATGCTTTTCCCTTGTGCTGTGATATCTCGCTGCAAAATAACCATTTGGTCATCATTAATTTCAATTCCTAATTGAGTAGATTTATTATGAATAGCATGCATATGATCTTCGATAAAAAACAAGCCTTGGATTTCAGCACGACTCGATCCGTGACGAACAAATTCAACAGAACCTCTTCCACCTACTAATAAGCCGATTGCATCGATAATGATCGATTTTCCAGCACCTGTCTCCCCAGTTAAAACTGTGAGCCCTCTCTCAAATGGGATCGTCAAGTTTTCAATAATTGCAAAATTTCTTATTGAAAGTTCAACTAGCATGTTCATTCACTTCCTTTGTTTAAAGCATTTCTAAAAAGCGCTCACAAAGTATTGGAGTTTCTTCATTTGTTCGACAAATGATTAAGATTGTGTCATCGCCACATATAGTTCCTAAAATTTCTGTCCAATCTAAATTATCGATTAACGCACCAACAGCATTCGCATTACCCGGTAAAGTCTTCATAACGATTAAGTTATTAGAACGATCAATACTTACAAAGCAGTCCATTAATGACCGCTTTAATTTTTGTAAAGGATTAAAGCGTTGGTCTGCCGGTAAACTATATTTATACCTTCCGTCCTGCATAGGGACTTTAACGAGATGAAGTTCTTTAATATCACGTGATACGGTTGCTTGTGTCACATTATATCCAGCACTCTTTAATTGATCAACTAAATCATCTTGAGTTTCAATTTCATTATTTGCAATAATTTCTCGTATTTTTATATGACGTTGCCCTTTATTCATTTCAATCGCCTCCAGTATAAATATACCTTTCAAAATGTTTGTCGAATTTAGCACTAATTGTATATTAACTTATTTTTATACATTAGACAATGCTAATAAACCAAACCATCATACGATTATTCGTCACCATATAAAATGAAAATTGGAGGTGGATTTTCTTTCACTTCACTGTAAACTTCTAGCGAATTTTAGAGGCTCGTGAAAGAAAATCCACCTCCAAGTACCTATTTTCATACAAAACCCTCATGGCGGCATTCCTGCAGCCACCATCTAATATGGAAAAGGCAGGTGTGCTTTCACAATCAAAAGAAGAGGGTGGGACAAAAAGTGTCTGACACCACGCGCATCCTACTAAATATAGACGTAAAGATTTATCATATGTCTATATTCGGTGTCTAGCGGTGTCTGACACTTGGTTTTGTCCCAACCTCTTCTTACTTGAGTGAATTTCATAATTACCAAAAATGAGCCACATTAAACAATATATAGTTTGCGAAGGGTTTTGACGCAACTATATATTGTTTAATGTGGCGAAAATAACGAATTATGAAATTCATTGACTTATAATCGTTTTAAACTCTCATGAGCATTTGTCACAACTTCTTCAATCAATTCAATTTTATTTTCACCTTGTTCTTTATCACCTGACCAATAAAGATGCATTAAAAATTCAATATTTCCTTCGCCACCTTTAATTGGTGAATAACTCAATCCTTTAACATCAAAGCCTATATCGGAAGCAAAATTCGTCATTTCTAATAGGACTTTTTGGTGAACATGCGGATCTCGTACAATCCCCTTTTTACCAACTTCATCTCGCCCTGCCTCAAATTGTGGTTTTACTAGTGCTGATACGTGACTGTTACCTTCTAACACTTTTGCCAGTACCGGTAAAATTAACTTAAGTGAAATAAACGAGACATCAATGGTTGCAAAATTGGGCCTCCCACTTGAAAACGCTTCTAGGGTCACGTAACGAAAATTCGTCCGTTCCATCACGACAACACGTTCATCTTGCCGTAACTTCCAAGCCAATTGATTATAACCGACATCAACAGCGTACACGAGCTTTGCCCCGTTTTGTAATGCACAATCAGTAAACCCCCCGGTAGAAGAGCCTATATCTAAAACAATCTTTTCCTTTAAATCAAAGTTAAACTCATTGATTGCTTTTTCAAGTTTTAAACCCCCTCTACTTACATAGGGGATTACATCACCTTTAACGACAATTTCACTATCTAAACTAACTTTTATTCCAGGTTTATCAATACGTTCATTGTCACAAAAGACGAGGCCTGCCATTACAGACCTCTTTGCTTTTTCTCTCGTTTCAATAAAGCCTCTTTCAACTAAGAGGACATCGATTCGTTCTTTCTTCATATCAAGCCCTCTGTTGTTTTCTTGGAATAATTTTTTTTATAGTATTAATAACATCATTACAAGAAAGTCCGATCTCTTCCATCAATTGCGAGACACTTCCATGTTCAATAAATTGATCAGGAATCCCCATTCTTTCAACAACGACATTGTAATATTCTTCGTTGTTATAATATTCTAAAACAGCACTGCCAAAACCACCTTGAAGAGCGGCTTCCTCAATCGTTAAAATCGGATAATTTTTATTAGCTAGGTCTTGAAGCATCTCTTCATCTAACGGTTTAATTGACCTTGCGTTAATAACCTTCACCGATATTCCTTCTTTTGCTAAATGATTTGCTGCTTCTTCAGCTAAAGGAACTGTTGTGCCGAAAGTTAAAATTGCTAAATCAGAACCTTCTTTTAATACTTCCCATTGGCCAATTGGGATTTGCTTTAGTTCGTCGTCCATTTTTATACCGACACCATTTCCACGAGGATATCTAACAGCGATCGGACCATCATTGTATTGAACTGCAGTATAAACCATGTGCTGTAATTCATTTTCATCTTTAGCTGATAAAATGGTCATATTCGGTATATGTCGTAAAAATGAAATATCAAATACACCTTGATGCGTTTCACCGTCAGCGCCTACAAGCCCTGCGCGGTCAATTGCAAAAAAGACATTTAAATTTTGACGACAAATATCATGAACAACTTGGTCATAACCACGCTGTAAAAACGTTGAGTAAACGGCAAATACTGGCTTAAAGCCTTGTGTTGCTAAACCACCTGCCATCGTTGTAGCATGCTGTTCAGCAATACCGACATCAAACATACGATTAGGAAACTCTTTTGCAAATAGATCCAATTTCGTTCCACCTGGCATTGCTGCAGTTATTGCAACAACCTTTTCATTATCTTTTGCTGTTTTAGCTAATGTATTTGCAAAAACTGCACTATAACTTGGTGGTCCAGGATTTTTTACTACTTCTCCTGATTCCATTTTATACGGTCCTAAACCGTGCCACGTTCCTAACGCATCGTTTTCTGCAGGAGCATATCCTTTACCTTTTTTCGTGATTACATGAATAAGAACTGGGCCTTCGCATTTTTTGGCATATTTCATATTCTCTAATAAGTCATCTAGATTATGCCCATCAACAGGACCTAAATACGTAAAGCCCATTTCTTCAAAAAACATCCCTGATACAAGTAAATATTTCAAGCTGTCTTTTAGGCGCTCAGCAGTCGCTGCAATCTTACCACCGAAAGCAGGGATCTTCTTTAGCAATTGTTCTAATTCATCTTTCGCTTTTTGATATTTTCCTGCTGTACGCATTCGCCCTAAAACATTATGAAGAGCACCAACATTCGGAGCAATCGACATTTCATTATCATTTAATACGACGATCAAATCTTTTTGTTCGTGACCAATGTGGTTTAACGCTTCTAGAGCCATCCCACCAGTTAAGGCACCATCACCAATAACAGCGATGATATTTTCATCTGTTGTTTTTAAATCTCTTGCCACAGCCATCCCCATAGCGGCAGATAATGATGTTGAACTATGTCCAGTTTCCCAAACATCATGTTCACTTTCTGTACGCTTTGGAAAACCGCAAAGCCCTTTATACTGACGGAGTTCATCAAAACGATTAGCTCGTCCAGTTAATATTTTATGAACATATGCTTGATGTCCGACATCCCAAATAATTTTATCCTTCGGACTATCAAATTCTTTATGCAGAGCAAGGGTAAGCTCTACAACCCCTAAATTCGGACCTAAGTGCCCACCAGTAACCGAAAGTTTTTCTACAAGGAAAGTCCTTATTTCCTCCGCTAAAACTTCTAGTTGTTCTAAATCATATTGTTTAATAAACTTTGGATCTTTAATTGTGGTTAAATCCAAGAAAAACCCTCACTTTCTTATGGCTTTCTTTTTCTTCTTATCTCTGTCTTTCCCATTTTTTAAAATAGTTATTTTTAATTTTACCTCGATTAAGTAAAATAATCTACCTACTTGGAAAATAATTGGAGTTGAATAGTGTATGGCGATCGTTTTCCCTAAGGATTTACCACCTACCGTAAGACTTGCAACAATACTAGTAAAAATTACGGAAATCCAAAACTGATATGTTGAAGCCTCCCCGTGACCAAGCTGTTGTGCTAGTTGGATAACAACAAAAGCTGCTGCAGTACCACTAATGATCCCAGCTATATCGCCAATTACGTCATTACAAAAGTTTGCAAACCTATCCGCATTCCTTGTAATTAATACTGCTTCCTTAGCACCCGGGACTCGTTCTGCTGCCATAGCATGAAAAGGAGATTCTTCTGCAGCAGTTGCGGCCACCCCTATTGTATCAAAAAAAATACCTACAAGTACAATGACGAGTACAATGAACATGCCTACTCCCCATGTTACACCACTTAAAATTGCAGTAGATATAATTGAAAAAATAGCCGCTAACACAAGAGTGATAACGGCGATCGCTAAAGTCCAATTTAAAGAATCTTTAATTTTATTCATAAAAGGTTTGAACACCCTATTCTTTTCTTGAATTTATAATTTACAATTTATAATTATTGTAGGTAACGCTTCGTCGTTAACTTTAATAGTAAACTAGATGTTCCTAATAATAATTAATTGTACAGTAGTTGAATTTCTACGGACTAATTCTACATTTTAAATTGTAAATTAAATATGTAGTTGTGAGTGGTCATTTAAAGAGTAAAGACTGCGTCTTAGGTCCAGTAGGTTTTCCCAAGTAAATACCGACGTGTCGCCACATTGGCGGTTTCCCTTTAAATCTACCTTAGCGCTGTCACCAAACGCTAGACTGGATTACCACTTAGTACGCACTATAATCCCCTTTAAATGTCTTATGAACAGTCTAGGAGTTTTCCTCAACAGCCCCTTACCATTCTCTATCCTCTTTTGCAGAGCAGATTTCATGTGGATAACTAACGATGATACAACGTATACAATTTAGTATCCATAATCCCCTCTACTCCACTCAAGGCAGGCTACGCTGCATACAAGGGGAAACTTGTAAATGCAGGTTCATACCTTAAATTATAGTTGTTCTTATTCCCAGAAGATCACCATAATTTGAGGCCTCCGCGGGAGGAGGGTCATCGCCCACATGCCATTGTGGATCGCCCGACTCCCTTTACTCCCAGCAATGACCCAAGGCTGGGCGCCTCAAGCCAATACTAGGAACTTCATCGATGTG
>SKOL01000392.1 GCA_007120055.1 Anaerobacillus sp. | reverse complement strand
TTTTTGTTTACAAAATATATGATACTTACCAACCTAATAAAGACCTTCTCCCTTCCCCACCCCCTTTACAGAATTGATAGCATTAGTTAAATGTAGAGACACGTTGATTTATTGTTTCTGTTACATAAATTGTGTCTCGATTATCAATAAACAAGCCATTAGGGAGTTGAAACTGACCTGTACTTTGACCGATCCCACCAAATCGATATAACTCGTTTCCTTCATTATCAAATGAGTGAACAAAATTTGTTAAATTACTTACAACATAGATAACTCCTTTAGAGTTAACTCCTATCCCTCTTGGGTTTACAAGAACTGAATTTCCACTCTCACCTATAGAACCATCAATTACTCTAACAAAGTTACCTTCATTATCAAAAACTTGAATACGAGAATTTCCTGTATCGACAACATAAATATTTCCGTCATTATCTGCTGTAATTGCATTTGGGGCGAAGAACATTCCTTCCTCAACTCCTGGCTCACCAATCTCTTGAAGAAGTTCACCATCCAAATTAAAAGTAAAAACTTTATTTCTTTGAACGTCAGTCACATAAACTGTTTCATTAATTATTCTTAAACCCGCCGGTGAAACAATAGTTCCATTATTGCTATATTGCTCGGCAAAGTAATCAATGAAGTCTCCATTTTTATCAAATATTGAAATTTTGGCGTTATACAAATCTGCTACATAAATCTTTTCTTCGCTATCTACTGAAATACCATACGGAAAATCAAACTGGCCTGGATTATTCCCCGCTTCACCGAAAGTAAATAATTGCTCACCATTTACGCTGAAAACATGAACCTTTTTATTATCTGTGTCTGTCACATACATAAATTCATCTGTAACTAAAACATCCATTGGCCTGCCTAGAGGGTTCTCAAAATCACCAAAAAATTGACTAACTGCTTTTGTTGGTGAACCTTGATTAACATGCTGTAATCCTGTAGATAAAGCTTTTGCTTGGTTAGAAATAATAAACCCAAATATAGCTGCATTTACAACGACGATAGAAGCCATTATGATATAAACCGTCAATCTATTCATTATTTATCACCTACACTTTTTAGTTCATTTTGAACACGTTCTAAGCCATTCAACGCATCTTGGAAAAGTGGATCATAATTTAGTGCATCTTTAAAAATTTCTGCTGCCATTTCAAAATCTCCAACTGCTTCTGCAACTAAACCAATTTGATAAATAATATCTGCATTTGCAGGTGCCAACATATTTGCTTCAGACAATGAAACGATTGCTTCGTCGTACATTTTTAGATGACGCTGGGCTATCCCCATTTGTTTATGGCCCTTGAAGTCTCGAGGTGCAATTTCTACAGTTTTATTAAACATAGATAGTGCTTCATAATATTTTTCTTCAACTAAATAAACTAATCCTAGATTGTAATATGCACTAAAATAGGTATCATCGATTTCTAAAACATGTTTAAATTCATTGACTGCTTGATTATTATTTCCTAATAAGAAATGAGTGTAACCTAAGACGATGCGATCTTCTAAGTTAGTTGGATTATCGTTAACTCGTTCTTGATAAAATTCGAGTTGTTCATTAATGCGTTTCATGTCTTCAGAAGTTCCTAAAACATTTCCTAAAGCAAGGCCACCGCCTGTGCTTAAAAATAATGTCAGCGCTAGCAAACCTATCGTTTGCCATGTTGTAAACTTCTTTTTGAAGTGAGAGATCTTTTCTGGGTCTTTTTCATTAAATCTCGTTTGTTTTGCGTTATTATCTAGATCCATTTCGAGTTCTTTCTCTAATTCTCGTTGTCTATCTTTCTCGCGTTCTTCGTTATGGTTGTTATCTTGCGACATTGAAAATCCCTCCTAAGTTACTGTTCTCTTTTTGCATCGACGTGACATGAGGTACATGTTTGTTCAACATGGCACTCTAAACAAGTTAAGTCAATTCTTTGATTTGGTGCGATCGGTGTCGGATGCCTTCTTTGCCACTCCGTTGGGTGGCCACCCGAGTGACAAGATGCACATGTCACAGATGTTACTGGTGATGTTGAAGCTCTTTCGTTCGCGTGGCAAGTTAAACATCCATCTCTATTGTCCTCAACAAGTCCACCGTGATTAATAAAGAATGTTGGTCGGCCGTGACTTTCTGGCGCTTGGCTATGACAGTCAATACAGAACGTATTTGTTTGCGCATACTGTCTTACGGTCATTTGTGTGCCATTACGATCAGGATTTAAAAATTGAGTATATTGCTTTTTATCTTGGAACTCTTTAATTGGATGGTCCGACATATTTGAGTGACATGTATGACATGATGCAAGATCTTCTGCTGCGAGTCTTCCATGTTGCTTATTTAGGAAGTTCGCATCTTTATGATCGTCTGGGACCATTCCAGTCGTATGACACGTTTCGCATGTTAACGGTGCATTCCTAAGCTCATGGCAATCCATACATTTATCCATTTGTGGATTCGAGTATGGGTTTTCTGAATTCATATAATAGGCTGCTAGATTTTCATCCCAGCGTTCAAAGTCGCTTCTATATGTGATTCTAAGTTCGGAAACTTTACCGTGCGCGACACCGTCGTGGCACGTAACACAACTGATTTCTTTTTCATCATGGATAAAGTGGTCCACGATTAGATCTCCTGACGGTGAAACGTCTCGGTTATTCATGTTGTGACACTGCGTACAGTTTTCATTTGGAATTTCATAGTGCATCCTAATCGGAGTACCGTAGGAGTCTGTCACCATGTGGTACAGTTCATATAAGCCCCCAATTTTAGCATCAATCGTCCCTTGAAGCCCCGGGTTTATATGACAATCTTTACATTTGATGGAGCTATGAGACGAAGCTTCCCACGTCAAAGCTTGCGGCGTCATCATATGACAACTAGCGCAAAACGTATTGGTAGATGTCGCCTGAACACCAATCGTTACCGATAAGGCGATCCCTATTACAGCTAAGGTTAAGAAAATAGCTACCTTATAACGTTTGATTTTTTTCCAATAGGAGTCAGCTTCATTATGCTGTAATTCTTGTAATTGCTTTTCTTCTTGTTCATGATCTTTTTTCACCTTCACGTCACCTCACATATTCCTTTTCTTCTTGTTTTCCGTCCTAGCTTCATTAAATTCTCTAGTTTTTCTGAGAGGTTATAGTTAGTGCTTTTTACTCATATCCTGGAATTTCCTCACTATGACACGTGAAGCAAAACTGCGTTTCCCTTGCTACACTTTCTACCACGTTCATATCAGGCACATAGTTTTCTAGGTTCGATCCGTCCGCTTCTAGTAACTTTGCAATAGATTGAGGTTGCAAGCGCTTCACCCATTTTTCTTCTTGATGACAATTAATACATTGAGGAAGTTCATTAAAGGCATCTTCTTTATGGTTTTCATTCCAATCTACTAGCTTATGATTGTTAGGAATAGTGATCTCCATGTGGCAAGTTTGACATTCCATCGAAAGTTCTAGATCATTTTCTTCATTTCGAATGATCGTATCTAAAATTTCATTTGATGTTGGAATAGTGCCTTCAAAAGCGTTGGCCGGAATTGGCACTGTATAATATTTATCCAGCCAAGGTTCATTACCTCGATTAACTTGATCGTGACAATCGATACACGTTCCCATATTTGTTTTAATATATTGTCGCGCTAGTAGTTTATCTGCATTTTCTTCCGTCCAATAGTCATATGTATCACTCGTATTAATTCCCCGTTCTACCATCTTGCCGTGAGCTACACCACTATGGCAGGTGACACATGCAATTTCTCTATTTATGTGAACACTATGTTCAACTATTAAATCGCCTGAGGCGGTAATGACTCGATTTTCAGAATGACATTGTAGGCATACAATATCTTTTACAGGCTTTGTTGCATAAATCGGATCAGGCTGAGTTCTCGTTACGTGATGATAGACTTCCGTCATTGCTGAAACTTTCCCTTTAATGGTATTGGTAAATCCTGGTTCAATGTGACAATAGGTACATTTAATTTCACTATGTGCGGTTGAAATATGTGACACATATTCTGGTGACATTTCGTGGCACCCTGCACAAAAGGATGTCGTAGATGTTCCGGCTACCGCCCCATACGAAAAGCCAGCAATTCCTATAAAAGCGACAATAGAGAAAAATAGTAGTTTCCATTTGTTCATAGGATTTCCCCAATCTATTGACCGCCAACGTTCCCATAACCTTTTCACATTAAACATTTCCCTGAATTTCGCGAACTTCTTTTCATCTTTTCCCATATTCACTCGCCCACCCTTTTTTATTTTTTCCGGTGTTAGTGGTTACTTACAAGTATTTTATACTATTTTTATTGGAAAAAGTTGTGAATAAATTGTGAATTATGTAATTTTCTATAATTGTGTGTCAAATTTGTTAACGGGGGTTACTATTAGTGATAGAAGTATTTTATATATTAAAGAAGGTGGTTAAACTAGGCTATTGTGAGGTTTATTCGACATTGATAATATATTAAAATGTAACCATCTAGTGGTCAAATTGTGTAAAACTACATTTTTTATTAAAAAATAACGGAATAGCTTTTCAGACTTACAACAACACACATACTTTTACACACTTTAATTTAAATGTTAATAGAGGTAAGTTCGTTGTTGAGCTTCTAGTGACGAAGCGATTAAGGCATTGAGCTTCATGAGGAGAGGAAGAAGATATCATTTAATAGAAAAAAACGCCTGCACAGAGATAATATCTAAGTACAGGCGCTTACTTTCTATATGAAAAGGAGGGGTTTCCTTCTCAATAATTTCATATTTAACAATAACGGACTTCTAAATCATCAATATTTTTGAAAAAGAAGAATTTCTTAATCAATAAATTTGATATATTTAGCTAAATAGCCGGTATAACAATCCGGACATTGATAAGGGATTTTCGTATTTACCCCATTTACCATACTAGGGATCTCTTTACCTAAAAAGGCCCGCGTTTGCTCATCCCATTGTTCAATGGCGATTTCTTTTTGACAGTTCGGGCAAATTGCATGAGTAGCGTTTTCAATTTTGCTTTTTTTTAGTAATAAACCAAGCATGTAAGGAACCCCTTTTTTAAATAGTAAAATGTAAAATCTTTTCGACAAGAACATACTTAATTATACATTATTATATAATTTTTTCATATTATTTAATAGGTAAGAAAGTCGGATTTGTTTCATATGATACGGAATAGGTTTTCGGGACTTTCAGCTCTATACCGCTTAATATAAAGTCATCCTTACTAACTATATTTGCCAATAATAAAGTTTAATAAACATGCCGCTAAATTTACCTCTAAAAAAGGAGAATGCTGTTTTACTTTTTATTTTAACTCGCTGAATAAATACCATAAATTAACAAACACTAACTTTCGGGAAAATATTCTGGGAGGAGTGGAAGATTGGTGCGGAAAAATAAGCTATCGGTATTATACGAAATAACGATGTTTACGCTTGCCGTTTATTCGATCTCGTTTATTTGGAGTAACGATCCACGTTTTCCGTGGTTGGATACATTGGTGTGGGCTATTTTTGTGATCGATGTGAGTTATCGTTTGTACCGGGCTGAACATAAGTGGAAGTTTGTAAAAGAAAACCCGTTTGATTTTATCGCAATTATTCCATTTGATTCGTTGTTTCGGTTAGCAAGGGTCGTAAGGTTATTAAGGGTTTTTAAAGTAATTGTGATTGCCAAGCGTTTCTCTACTCCAGTAATCGCCATCCTTAAAACGAATCATTTACATCGAGTGTTGGTGTTTACAGGTGGACTGATTGGGGTTTCTTCTATTTTCATTTACTTTTCAGAACCAAATATTGAAACGTTCGAGGAAGCGATATGGTGGGGGATCGTTACTTCTACCACCGTTGGTTACGGCGACTTTGCACCAGAAACAACGGTTGGACGGGCTGTTGCCGTCGTCCTCATGCTCGTAGGCATCGGCTTAATCGGAATGATTACAAGTGCGATCACTACTTATTTTGTCAAAAATAATGAAGAGAAAAATGAGGAAGTAGGAATTAATCACGCAGATGGTACAGATAGTAGTGCAAATAGAGCAGATCATGCTGCGATGGTAAAAGGTCCACTAAAACAGTTAGATGAACAAGATGTCAGTTTATTAATTGAGTTGTTAGAAGAAATGCGCCAACGAAAAAACAATCGAGACATCGGACTTTAAGTGTTTAGATGTTCAGAACAAAAAATACAAGTATCTTCGAGCTTGACAACTTTCGTGTTTGAAAATTTATCGAAAAACTTAAGAAACTATGATTTACTAAACAACGATAATCGGAGGGTGTCCGTCACAGGTGGACACCCCCCCCGATTTGTCCATTTAGGGTGTCAGACACCAATGAAAGTGACCTTTACAGTTGTTTTTGCAGTTCTCTTCTGGTGTTTGGGCCGTAAATGCCGTCGACTTCACGTGGTAAATAGACGGATTGGAAGCGGCGCAGACCATCTTCAGTTTGTGGGCCAAATACTCCGTCTTCACGACCAACTCTAAAGTTTACAGCATTTAATGCTTTCTGAAGCTGCTTTACGTTTTCTCCACGATCACCCCGGCGTAATATTCCGCTTGGAAGCTGGATATTGGGACTTGACTTCGACGTGCTACTTGAGACGGCTTCAAATTTTGTATATTGACTCCTTGCTGAAATCCAATCCAGTGGTCCAACATCATACAACCCATTTTTTTGGTCATATACTTCTAACCTCTGCCCTTTCCTAACCGTACCAGTAATACTCGAGCTAAACGACGCTTCTTTTCTTCGATTCAAATAAGGAACTAAAACGGTCGCATGCCCAATGACTTTCCGTCTTGTGTCTTGCGGTGGTGTTTGTGGCGCGGATTCATTCGCTTTATGTTTCAAATTGACCGTTTGACCAATTTGCAAGCGATGCGGGTCGACACCAGGATTTAATGAAAGAATGTCATCGACCGTTATATTGTTTTCTAAAGCAATTTTCCAAAGTGTGTCCCCTTTTTTAATGGTGTGAGTTTCACTTGTCGTTGGCTTTTTGGGCTGTTTATTTTTAAGAATGGCGCGCCAGTCTAATACAGGACATAGCTTTAATTCATATCCTGGGTAATCACTATGGCCAAGGGTACGCTTATAGTTCGGTAAATCTTGCTTTAATGCATCAACTAACGCAACTAATGAACGCATCTGGCTTTCGGTTGGTTTATCCGTTCGAAAATCACCAGATAAACAAATACCTATAGATTGATTATTGAAATTACCTACATGATACGAACGTAAACCTAAGTTATTACACCATTTAATGGTTCCATCTTTCTCAATGACAAAATGATACCCAATTCCAGGCCACCCGAGCGAATTCACGTGATATCTGGCATAGCCTTCTGCGTTACTTCCACTAAGTTCCATTCTTGTCAAAGAGTGATGAATCGCGATATCTTCTTTTTTCACAATACCTACTTGTGGAAACCGTCTTGTCGAATGACGTGCTAATGAATTTCTAACATCTTTGAGCTGCTTCAAACTTTTAAATTTCATTTTTTCCCACCTCTTATTTTTTAAGATCTAAGGAAAAATATTCCAAGATGACCAGTAACGTCTTGCCACTGATTAATTTACAAGCTTCTTTACAACTCAGTTCCTTCCTTAAGATCATTTTATGCTCATTCTTGTTTACGACTTTACTTACACCTATGAATCTCTTGAAATTAAAGTAAAAAAATCATTATCTACTATATAAATATGACTAAATCGAAAAAAAGGGGACAAATTTACCCTAAAAAAAAGAAAAGCTGATGTTATCTCACACCGCTTCTCCATTTTTTAACTATTTGAGTGAATTTCATAATTAATAGTGTGACTCCTTAACAAAGTACGAGGAAATGTAATCTGCCCAAATCGAATGCCCGTCTTGATTTGGGGTATGATTATTTGTTAAAAAACGGTTGAGTTCAACATCATTTTGATCAGGCCAAACTTTCCAGTGATCAAAATAGAGAAGTTCATGTTCCGCGGCATAACTTTTCACCGCATCCACTTGAAAATCAATCGCTCTTTCTTTATAAATAGGGTTTGGTGGTTGAAGTATAATGAAGGTGTTTTCATTTCCCCTCTCTACAGCACGGATCATAATACTTATATGATTAAGAGTATCTAAAATCCGTACATATCCGATATTATTCCAAATAAATGGCTCTAAAATTAAAATGTCTGGTTGAAACTCAGCTACTTCTAAATGATAATTATTGCGAATAATTTCAAACGTATTTTCCTCTTCGTATGAAAAGATTTTAACATCTACTATTTTCTCCTCAAAAACTTCATTTATTTTCTCTTTAAGCAATTCTGGCCATGGATTCACATTGTTTTTTGCGGATAAAGCTGCTGAGCCCATAGCGACAATGTTAATTTCATCACCTGTATATAGCGCTTCAAAAACTAAATCAGTAAGCTGAGGGTCTTTATGAGCGACTAACGTTTTAAGGTAATTACGCCTTTCTATAAGTTCTGGGGTGTTCCTCTCTTGAATCTCTTTTATTTTAGTGAGTTCAACTTTAGCTTCCTTAACCGCCTGTTCAAGCTTCTTATCATATTGGAATTTACTAAAAACTACAATTATACATGCCAATACAAAAATCAATAAAAGAAAAACTAATTTCTTCATATTTTTCTCCATTCTAACCTCTACTAGATTTATATATTCTATTATACCTATTACATATCATTTTTAAAGTATATTAAACATTTGCTTTAAAGAAATGGTCCTTGGGCGGAGTCGTGTCCACCACATGACTACATATCGGAGGTTGGTCCACAGTTAACTCCACTGTAAATAGTAGCCTACAGAAAAGTGAACTTTATGATCAATTGCTATGAGGTTATTACTTTGTCCGGGATCAGGTGGTGAAATGAACTTTCATAGGTGTCTGAAA
>SKOL01000124.1 GCA_007120055.1 Anaerobacillus sp. | reverse complement strand
AAAGGGGGATTTCGATCATGTCAATTAAGATGAAAACACAATTAGGTGTAATTGATGTTTCAAAAGAAGTTGTAGCCGTTATTGCCGGTGGTGCTGCTATAGACTGTTACGGGATTGTAGGCATGGCATCCCAAAAGCAATTAAAAGATGGACTTACTGATTTGTTAAAAAAGGAAAACTTTACAAGAGGCGTTATCATTCGTGAAGAAGAGGAAGAAATTCATATTGATATGTATATCATCGTAAGCTACGGAACTAAAATCTCTGAAGTAGCGCATAACGTCCAAACAAAAGTAAAATATCAGCTAGAGCAAATGTTAGGAATAACTGTTGATTCAGTGAATATTTTCGTTCAAGGAGTCAAAGTGACAAACCTATAGAGTGCGTTTAAAGGAGGAGCATTAGTGACACTTAAGAGTTTACAGGGTGATAAAATAGCCCAAATGTTTATAGTGGGTGCAACTAATTTATCAAACAATGTTAAATTAGTTGACTCGTTAAATGTATTTCCAGTTCCCGACGGTGATACGGGAACAAATATGAATTTATCTATTACATCAGGGGTTAAAGAAGTAAAGAAGCAAACCCCAGAGCATGTTGGGAAAGTGGCTGGAGCTTTTGCAAAAGGTTTATTAATGGGAGCTCGAGGAAACTCTGGAGTTATTTTATCTCAATTATTCAGAGGGTTTTCTAAGTCAGTTGAAGGAAAAGAGGAGTTATCTAGTAAACAGTTTGCCGAAGCGTTTGCTGCTGGGGTGGAAATGGCTTATAAAGCCGTAATGAAGCCTGTAGAGGGGACGATATTAACGGTTGCTAAAGACTCTGCGAAAAAAGCTCAAGAAGAAGCTAAAAGAACGAACGACATCATTTCAATTATGGAAGCTACTCTTACTGAAGCAAAGGCTTCTTTAGAGCGTACGCCTGACTTATTACCAGTTCTTAAAGAAGTAGGGGTTGTCGATTCTGGAGGAAAAGGTCTAGTTATTATTTATGAAGGGTTTTTAGCAGTATTAAAAGGTGAAAAACTCGTTGATCTAGATCAAGATGTTCCTTCCATGGACGAGCTTGTGAAAGTGGAGCACCACTCAAATGCACAAAGCTTTATGTCAACTGAAGATATTGAGTTCGGTTATTGTACGGAGGTAATGGTAAAGTTCGAGGAAGATAAAATCAAACAAAATCCTTTTGATGAGGTAGCTTTTAGAAATTTATTAGATAACCATGGCGATTCATTACTAGTTGTCTCGGATGAAGATTTACTTAAAATACATATTCACGCAGAACAACCCGGTGATGTAATTACACATGCTCAAAAGTACGGTAGTTTAATTAATGTCAAAATTGAGAATATGCGTGAACAGCACACTCACCTACTCGATGAAACGAAAGAAGCCTATGAAGAAAAACCAATAACAAAAAAAGAAAAAGCTGAATTTGGTATTATTACAGTTGCAATGGGTGAAGGGATTTCTAAAATGTTTAAAAGTTTAGGGGCAGGAATCGTCATTGAAGGCGGTCAAACAATGAACCCTAGCACTGAAGATTTTGTTAAAGCGATCTCGGACTTAAATGCTAAAAATGTTGTGATTTTACCGAATAACAGCAATATTATTATGGCTGCTGAGCAAGCTGCTTCAGTTGTAGAAGAAGAGGTGGTCGTTGTAGCTTCAAAAACAGTACCCCAAGGGCTTGCTGCACTTTTAGCTTTTAATCCGGGAGCGGATCTACATTCTAATGCAGAAGATATGAGAGGAGCTCTATCGACTGTAAAAACAGGACAAGTTACGTTTGCAGTACGAGATACAAGCCTTGATGGAATTGAAATTAAAAAAGATGATTATATGGGTATTGCTGAAAAACAAATCGTTTCTTCTGGACCTGAACGAAAAGTTGTAACACAATCATTGTTAGAAACGATGATTGATGATGAAACAGAGATTTTGACCATTATTCGTGGAGAGGACACAACAGAAGCTGAAACTGAAGAACTTGTAGCTTTTGTGGAGAGCGAATTTGAAGATGTAGAAGTAGAAGTATACGAAGGTAATCAACCGCTTTATTCTTATATTTTTTCTGTAGAATAAATGGATGTGAGGAGGAAGTTGTTTTATGGCAAACGTGAAAGTAGTCACGGATAGTACGGCTGATTTACCAAAATCTTTACTAGAAGATTTAGATATTACTGTCGTTCCATTAAAAGTTCTTTTTGGAGAAGAGGAAACATACGAAGATGGGGTTGACCTTTTCGCTAGTGAGTTCTATGAAAAATTAGCAGCGAACGATGTAATTCCAACAACTTCGCAGCCGGCTCCTTATCAATTCGAACAAATTTATAATGATATAGCTAAGAATGAAGTGGGTGCAGAGGTTATTTCAATCCACATCTCATCAAAATTAAGTGGTACATATCAATCTGCATTTATTGCAAGTGATATGGTAAAAGACAACATAAATGTTACTGTTGTTGACTCAAAGCGAGCATCTTACGCCATTGGAATTATCGTTGTTGAAATAGCTAAGTTGGCAAAGTCAGGTGCTTCTAAAGAGCAATGTATGGAACGATTAAATGAACTTTTAGAAGAAACGACCGTATATTTTATGGTTGACACTTTAGAATATTTGCAAAAGAATGGGCGGATCGGAAAAGCGTCTGCTGTCTTAGGTTCCTTATTAAAAATTAAGCCGATACTTTCACTGAATTCTGATGGTGAAGTTTTTCCTTATGACAAAGTTCGTGGTCAGAAAAAAGCGTTGGCGAAAATTTATAGCTTCTTTGAGAATGATTTTGGTAAAGAACCTATCCACGTAGGAATATCTCATGCTAATGACCGTGATCTTGCAGCTGAAATTATGTCACAAATGCACAATCAATTTACGGTTAGTTCTGAGGTCATTACCGAGATTGGACCTGTAATTGGCGCACATGTTGGTCCAGGAACTATTGCTATATCAGTTACATTTGCAAAATAAAAATGTCATATTAAAAAGGTGTCACGCGCATCAAATTACGATTTTGTTACTTTTAAAGTAATGAAATAAGTATGATGCTATCGTGGTACCTTTTTTCATTTTAAATGGTGGCGGAATTCCTTTATGAGAGTTTTGTATGTAAAAAGGCGGGTGCTTTTGCGAACGAACGTCTGAGATTCGGTAGAAGGTCAAGGTGAAGTGAGGGAAAGCACCCGCCTTTTCCATGTTAGATGGTGACGGTTACCGTATGAAAAAAGGTTGGCGCTTTTGCGACAGATGAATTATCTCAATATAAAGAATTATTGTTTTGTAATAACAAAATGCAGTATATAGATTATAATAGAATTACCTATAGTAATGTTAGAAACAATAAATGATAGGGGGATTATCATGAAATATAGAACGGTTTTTGATATTATCGGTCCTGTTATGATTGGTCCATCTAGCTCACACACTGCTGGAGCTGCAAGGATTGGTAGAGTCGCTCGAACGTTATTAGGAAAACAGCCAAAGTGGGTTGAAATTTCTTACTATGGTTCCTTTGCTAAAACATACAAAGGGCATGGAACTGATGTCGCAACTGTTGGCGGATTATTAGACTTTGATACTTTTGATCAAAGAATTAAACATTCTTTAGAAATTGCTAAAGAATTAGGGGTCAGCATTACAATACAAGAAGAAGACGCAGTGCCTGACCACCCAAATACAGCAAAAATAAGGCTAGGAACAAACGATAAAGACGCGTTAGAATTAGTTGGAATATCTATCGGTGGGGGCAAAATAGAAATTGTCGAGCTAAATGGTTTTCTGTTGAGATTATCTGGAAACCACCCGGCGATTTTAGTCGTTCATAATGATCGCTACGGAGTTATTGCTAGTGTGTTAAATGTATTAGCTAAACATGAAATAAATATCGGGCATATGGAAGTTTCTCGTAAAGAAAAAGGAAAAGATGCTTTGATGGTCATCGAAGTTGATCAAAACGTTGATGAGCATCTTTTAGGAGAAGTTTCATCCTTTACGTATATTTCTATAGTAACAAAGATCCATGATTAAGAATTTTTAATTTAAAATTAAAAATTAAAACTCAAAACTCAAACTCATTTGATGGAGGTAAGTAAATGTTTCGTAATGTTGCAGAGTTAGTAGAAATCGCTGATAATGAAAACATCTTAATCTCTGATGTAATGATCAAACAGGAAATGGAAGTTACTGAAAGAAGTTTCAATGAAGTTTTTGAACAAATGAATAAAAATTTATTAGTGATGGAAGAAGCGATTGAAAAGGGGATTAATGAAAAAGTAACATCTGTTTCAGGTTTAACTGGGGGAGATGCTGTACTTTTACAAAAATATATTAAATCCGGCAAGTCATTAGCAGGAGATTTCCACCTTGATGCCGTAAGTAAAGCAATAGCTACTAATGAAGTGAATGCAGCGATGGGGACGATTTGCGCAACTCCTACAGCAGGGTCTGCTGGCGTAGTCCCGGGGACACTATTTGCTTTAAAGCATAAAGTGAAACCGTCTAGAGATCAAATGGTTCGCTATTTGTTTACGAGTGGAGCCTTTGGCCTTGTAGTAGCAAATAACGCTTCGATTTCTGGTGCGGCTGGTGGTTGTCAAGCAGAAGTTGGATCTGCTACTGGAATGGCGGCAGCAGCCATTGTAGAACTTATGGGTGGTACCCCTAAACAGTCAGCCCATGCTATGGCAATTGCATTAAAAAATATGCTCGGCCTTGTTTGTGATCCTGTTGCGGGCCTAGTCGAAGTACCTTGTGTAAAAAGAAATGCAATGGGGGCATCTAATGCGATAGTAGCTGCAGATATGGCTTTGGCGGGTATTGAAAGTCGCATTCCTTGTGATGAAGTCATTGATGCAATGTATAAAATCGGTCAATCGATGTCATTAGATTTACGAGAAACAGCTGGAGGAGGTTTAGCGGCTACTCCAACAGGGAGAGAGCTAGAAGCGAAAATCTTTGGAGCTAGCCCGATAAAATAATTATGTTAAATAGTCCGGTTACAATTGTAAAAGGGATTGGAGAAGAAAAAGCAAAAGAACTACAAACATTAGGGATTTTCACTGTGAAAGATTTAATTGAATATTTTCCGTATCGCTATGAAGATTATCGGCCGAAAGATATTTCCGAATTAAAGCATGAAGAGCGTGGAACGATTGAGGCAACTATCCAAAGTGAACCTGTCGTACGTTTTTATGGGAGGAGAAAATCTAAGTTATCACTCAAAGTTTTAGCGGGAAATGTTCTTTTTACGGCCGTTTTTTTTAATCAACATTTTTTAAAAACAAAATTAGTTGTTGGAACTCGGGTAACACTAACTGGTAAGTGGGATCAGCACCGTTTAACATTAACAGTAAATGAATGTAAAATTGGCGCCTCCACTCAAACGGATCGATATGAACCTGTTTATTCAGTAGGTGGGAAAGTGACTGTAAAGTCTTTAAAAAAAATGATCCAAACGGCAATGGAACAGTTCGGTCATGAAATCAATGAAAATCTTCCAGTTCATTTCCTCAAAGAGTATAAACTATTAGAAAGAAAGTATGCGCTTTATAAATTACATTATCCAAAAAGCTTTGAAGATGCAAAGCACGCTAGACGTCGAATGGTTTATGAGGAGTTTTTGCTGTTTCAGCTTAAAATGCAGGCGCTAAAAAAGTTCCATCGTGAAAATCGTGGTGGAAGTTCTATTAGCTATAAAGAAAACGAGCTAAATATCTTTATAAATAAACTTCCATTTCCTTTAACCTCTGCTCAACAAAGAGTAGTGTCTGAAATATTAACTGATATGTCATCTTCTTTTCGAATGAATCGCTTATTACAAGGGGATGTAGGTTCGGGGAAAACAGTTGTTGCGGCGATATGTTTATATGCTACTGTGACTGCACGGTTACAAGGAGCTTTAATGGTGCCTACTGAGATACTAGCCGAACAACATTTTCACTCTTTGAATGAGTTGCTAGAGCCGATAGGGTTGACGGTTGAGTTACTAACGGGATCTGTGAAAGGTAAAAAGCGTAAAGAACTTTTAAATCGACTTGAAGAAGGAGAAGTGGATGTTCTTATTGGGACTCATGCGCTAATCCAAGAAGAAGTAAATTTTCACCGTCTCGGTCTAGTAATTACCGATGAACAGCATCGCTTTGGTGTTGAACAAAGACGAACTTTACGTAACAAAGGTCAAAATCCTGACGTTCTGTTTATGACAGCAACGCCGATTCCTAGGACGCTTGCAATTTCAATATTTGGAGACATGGATGTTTCAACGATTGATGAAATGCCGGCAGGTCGAAAACCGATTCAAACGTACTGGGCTCGTCATGAAATGTTAGAAAGAGTGTTAACTTTTGTAGAAAAAGAGCTTGAAAACGGGAGACAAGCATATGTGATTTGCCCCCTTATTGAAGAATCGGAAAAGTTAGATGTACAAAATGCGATAGAAGTTCATACGCAATTACAACAATATTTCAAAAGTTATAACGTGGGCCTAATGCACGGGCGTCTGCATTCTAGTGAAAAAGATGAAGTAATGCAACGTTTT
This sequence comes from Anaerobacillus sp., assembly GCA_007120055.1. The sequence continues at coordinate 2,378 of SKOL01000124.1, read as the reverse complement.
AGTAAAAATGAACTTCACATCCTTGTTTCAACTACCGTCGTTGAAGTTGGAGTGAATGTACCGAATGCAACGATGATGGTTATATATGATGCAGAGCGTTTTGGTTTATCGCAACTTCACCAACTTAGAGGTCGAGTAGGCCGTGGAGAAGCACAGTCATATTGTATTTTATTAGCAAACCCAAAAAGTGAAGTTGGGAAAGAACGGATGAAAATTATGACTGAAACTAATGATGGCTTTGAGTTATCGCAAAGAGATTTAGAGTTAAGAGGTCCAGGAGATTTTTTTGGTCAAAAACAAAGTGGCTTACCACAATTTAAAATCGCTGATATGATTCATGATTATCGCGCTCTGGAAGTAGCTAGAAATGACGCAACAAAACTAGTTTCTTCAAAAAGTTTTTGGGAAGACCCCGAGTATAAATCATTAGTGATTTACTTAGAAGAAGAAGGCGTATTATCTGGAGAAAAAATCGATTAACTAATTTTTTTATTGAAATTGAAATACAATTTTTATATACTACTTTTAGTACCTAGTCATATAAGCTTGGACGGTGTGGAAAGATGAGACGATCAAAAAAGGAACGACAACAATTATTAAATCAAAAGATCAATGAAAATCCATTTATTACAGATGAAGCACTCGCTGAGGCATTTAGCGTTAGTGTACAAACAATACGGTTAGATCGTTTAGAACTTTCGATACCTGAGTTGAGAGAGCGTATTAAGCATGTTGCTGAAAAGCAATTTGATACGGTAAAAGCGTTGGAAATTGAAGAAGTGATCGGGGAAATTATTGACTTACAACTTGATCAAAGAGCGATTTCCATTTTAGATATTGGACCTGAACACGTTTTTTCGAAAACGAAAATTGCTAGAGGGCACCACGTATTTGCTCAAGCGAACTCATTAGCAGTAGCGATTATTGACGACGAGTTAGCGTTAACTGCGAAGGCGAATGTTCGTTTCGCAAGAAGGGTTCAACAAGGAGAGCGAGTTGTCGCCAAAGCTAAAGTTGCAAAGCATGAAAAAGAACGTACGAAAGTCGAAGTAAATAGCTATGTTGAACAAGAATTAGTATTTTCTGGAGAATTTCATATGTATCGTTCGGACAACCGTATGGAAGGAGAGAAAGGTGCACATGAGGATCGCGATTGATGCCATGGGTGGTGATCACGCTCCAAAAGAAATTGTTAAAGGAGCGTTAGCTGCAATAAAGCAATATGAAGATATTGAAATAACTCTTATCGGAAATGAAAGTTTAATTAACAAACACCTTACCGATAAAACAAGAATTACGATTATACATACAGAAGATAAAATTGACTCAACGGATTCTCCCGTAACTGCTATTCGCAGAAAGAAAAATTCGTCAATGGTTTTAGCGATTAAAGAAGTTAAGGAAGGACGAGCTGATGCCTGTATTTCCGCAGGAAATACAGGAGCACTTATGACAGGTGGCGTTTTGATCGTCGGAAGAATTAAAGGCATTGAGCGCCCAGCGCTAGCGCCAATGCTTCCGACATTCAATGGTGATGGGTTTTTACTAATTGATGCGGGAGCAAATATGGATGCAAAACCAGAACACTTACTGCATTACGGAATAATGGGAAGTATTTATATGCAAAAAGTTCGTAATATTAAAAGTCCAAGAGTAGGCTTACTAAATGTTGGTACTGAGGATGATAAAGGAACTGAACTCACTAAAAAAACGTTTGAGCTGTTAAAAGATGCAAATGTAAACTTTATTGGTAACGTTGAAGCTCGCGACTTATTAGAGGGTGTTGCTGATGTCATCGTTTGTGATGGTTTTAGTGGAAATGTGGTTTTAAAAACAATTGAAGGAACTGCTTTATCGTTATTTTCTTTATTGAAGCAAGAGTTGACAAGTTCCTTTTTTAATAAGCTCGCTGCAGGAGCATTAAAGCCTAGCTTTAAAAAAATTAAAAGTCAAATGGACTATACTGAATACGGTGGAGCGAGCCTTTTTGGATTACAAGCTCCTGTTATTAAAGCGCATGGATCATCAAACGAAAATGCAATCTTGAATTCGGTAAGACAAACACGCTTGATGTTAGAAGAAAAAGTAGTTGAAACAATTAAAGAAGATGTAGTTAAAAACGATGCTTAAAAGGAGGGAATAGTAACATGGGTAAAATTGCTTTCTTATTTCCTGGTCAAGGTTCACAAGTAGTTGGAATGGGAAAAACACTACGTGATGAAAACGAAGCTGTTGCAGCCATCTTTAAAAGAGCTGACGAAAGGCTTGATGTAGAATTATCAAAAATTATCTTTGAAGGACCAGAAGAGGAATTAACACTTACGGTTAATACGCAACCAGCACTACTAACAACAAGTGTGGCTATATTAGAGGCTTTT
>SKOL01000624.1 GCA_007120055.1 Anaerobacillus sp. | reverse complement strand
TTTGTTTTCTTCTTCTATTTGCATTGCGACTGCTTCGACTTCCGTTTGAACAAAATCACGAACATTTCTTTTTAAAAATTTAATATCTTCACTTAGTTCAAAGTTCATTTTTTCTCACTCCTTTATAGTAAACTCTTAATCTTTTCTCTACGACTTAACTTCTATCATTAACTATAATCATAAAATCCTTTTCCGGATTTTCTCCCTAATCTACCTGCTTTAACATACTTACTTAAAATAGGACAAGGACGGTATTTCTCACCTAACGTACTATGCAAATATTCCATATTACGCAGTCTAGTATCTAAACCAACTAGATCAGCTAACTGAAGAGGACCCATTGGGTGATTTAACCCCAGTTTTATGGCTTTATCAATAGCTTCTATGGAGCCAACACCTTCCATCACCATGTTCATCGCCTCATTCCCGATTAAGCAATTCATTCTACTTACTGCAAAACCTGGAAATTCATTAATTTTCACACATTCTTTGCCGATTTGTTCACCGAACGCAAATGATTTTTCAATAGTTTCTTCAGATGTTTCTAGTCCACATATCACTTCAATTAGTTTCATTTTGGGTACTGGATTAAAGAAGTGGAGGGCGATGCATTGGCCGGGTCTGCTTGTTTGTGCTGCGATTTCTGTCGGGCTCATCGTTGATGTATTTGTCGCGAGTATTGCATGCTTAGGTGCAAATTGATCTATCTCTTGAAAAATTTTAATTTTCAGTTCCATAATTTCTAAGACTGCTTCAATTACGAGGTCAGCATTTTGTACTGCATCGCTTATCGTTAATGTATAAGTGATTTTTTGTTTATAGTCATCTACTTGCTCGGGCGCCAGTAACCCCTTTTCAATATTTTTTTGAAACTGTTTCTCAATATATTTTTTACAATCATTAATGCTAGCTTCACTAATATCTTGAACCACTACTGAAATACCGGAAGTGACACAGGAAAAGGCAATGCCTCTTCCCATCGTCCCTGCTCCAATTACACTAACATTTTTAACCATTTTAAACACCAACCTTAATGTTCTTCAGTTCCTCAATTAATAACGGAAGAACCTCACTTAAATCTGCAACTATACCATAATCGGCAATACTAAAAATAGTTGCTTCTGGATCTTTATTTACTGCAACAATACACTTTGAGTTAGACATTCCAGCAACGTGTTGGATCGCACCAGAAACTCCTAATGCAAAATACAAATCTGGTGTAACAACCTTTCCAGTTTGACCTATTTGTAGTGAATAATCACAGTACTCAGCATCACACGCACCACGAGAAGCTCCTACTGCAGCTCCTAATACATCAGCTAACTCATAAAGTTTATTAAATCCTTCTTCACTTTTAAGCCCCCGACCTCCAGCAACGACAACCTGAGCCTCTGATAAATCTACTCCCGTTGTACTTTTACGAACTATTTCCTTTATTATTGTTTTTAAATCTTTAATTTGAACGTCAACTTTTGTCAACACTCCGTTAAGAGTTTCATTTTTTTCTAGGGATTGAATATTATTAGGACGAATTGTCGCTAAGATAATACCTTCTGACACCACTTTTTTCTCAAATGCTTTTCCAGCATAAATCGGGCGTGTAAAAACTACTTCTTCACCAACGCTTTCTATATTAGTAACGTCAGATACTAACCCTGCTTGCTTTTTCATTGCTACTTTAGGACTTAAATCTCTACCGATCGCTGTATGCCCCATAAATACTGCATCTGGAGCCTCAGCATCAATGACTTGTAGCAATGCTTGTGAATAACTATCCTGTGTAAAATTTTTCAAATCTTCATGTTCAACTACTAGCACTCGGTCGGCACCATACCAAAACAGTTGAGAGGCTATGTTACTAACACTATCACCTAAAACAACTCCAACAACTTCCACATCACCAGCTACTGCTTTTGCAGCAGCAATTGCTTCAAAAGAAACATTTCGGAATGAATTATCACGTATTTCAGCTACTGTTAAAATTTTCCTATTCATTATCATAACCTCCTACTTAAAATACTTTAGCTTCAGATTTTAATAAAGAAACTAATTCTTTAACTTGATCACTAACTTCACCCTCAAGAACTCTTCCAGCTTCTTTCTTTGGTGGTAAGTACACTTCACAAGTTTTTGTCTTTGCTTCAATTTCCTCTTCTTCAATATCTAAATCATCTAATTCTAGACGGTCGATTGGCTTTTTCTTCGCTTTCATAATACCTGGCAATGAAGGATATCTCGGTTCATTTAATCCTTGTTGTGCTGTAATAAGGACCGGTATTGGTACTTCGACTATCTCTTTATCACCTTCAACGTCGCGCTCAACCGTTGCTTTTTCTCCATTAATATCAATCTTTGTTACTGATGTAACATGTTCAATTCCAAGTTCACAAGCAACTCGTGGCCCTACTTGCCCAGAGCCACCATCAACCGCAACATTTCCTGCTAAAATCAAGTCATATTCTTTCTCACTCAATAATTTTGCCAGTACCTTAGCTGTAGTGAATTGATCAATTCCGTCTACTTCCTCGCTATCAATAATGACACCACGGTCAGCTCCCATCGCTAAAGCCGTTCTTAGTTCTTTCTCTGCTTCTTCTTCTCCAAAGGTAACAACCGTTACTTCGCCACCATGCTTTTCTTTTAATAAGATTGCTTCTTCGACAGCATACTCATCATAAGGATTAATAACCCATTCCACACCGTCATCACTTATTTTCCCATTATTAATTACAATCTTTTCTTCTGTATCAAAAGTTCGCTTCATTATTACGAATATGTTCAATTTAAACCCTCCCAAAATCTTTATTTATTATAAGTATAAAATCCTTTTCCTGTCTTACGGCCTAATTCACCTTTAGCAACTTTTTCTTGGACAATTTTTGCTGGCATTTCTGCTTCATTTCCAGATTCTTCATAACGTTGCATACGAACATAGTAGTTTACATCAATGCCTGTTAAATCCATGAGAGCAAATGGTCCAATTGGATGATTTAAAGCTTTCGTACAAACAAGGTCAATTTCTTCATGATTTGCGTATCCATTTTCTAATAAATAAACCGCTTCATCCATTAGTTTTCCAAGTATGCGATTAGCAACAAATCCAGAAATCTCCTTTTTTAGTAACACTGGTGTTTTATTAATATTTTTAACAAACTCAAATGCAGTGTTTGCTGTTTCTATTGATGTATGCTCACCTTTTACAACTTCAACTAAATCCATTACTAGTGCTGGATTAAAAAAGTGAACATTACAAACTTGATCTGGTCTTTGAGTTGCATCGGCTAATTTTGATGATACGATTGTTGAACTATTAGTAGAAAGTATACAATGACTTGGTGTAATTCGATCTAATTGTTCAAATAACTCCCGCTTGACATCCAACTTTTCGACAATGGCCTCGATGACAAAATCAACATCACTTAATGAACTTAAACTTGAGTCAAAACTCATTCGATCAAAAGCTACCTTAACCTCTTCTTCAGAGAGCCTTCCTTTTTTAATTCGACGATTCATATGTCCTTCAAGAGATTCTTTTGCATTAACTAGTGCATCATTACTAATATCATTTAGAACAACATCGTAACCTGCAAGAGCACATACCATTGCGATTTGTGAGCCCATAGCTCCTGAACCTATTACTCCAACTTTTTTAATTTCTTGTAAACTCATAAGAAATCTCCTTTACATTTTATTTTTTTTAATTCTCAGAAATAGTTGTAATAATTCTCTAACGATTTTTAGTAAGGTAATCCTAATATTAAAAACTTTTAAACTTTGTATCTGGTTAACTTTCTATACGATTTTCTTCCTACACTTATCAATTTGGCAATCACCTTTGTAACGATAAAGAATACTACAATACTCTTTCTACGATCCAAATGATCGCTACTTGTTAATACCTAGACATGCCAATTTCTTATCTTGTTCTAAAAAGTATGAGTCAAACTTTATTAATGTTATTCTTTTGTTCCCCCTTTTTCGTATTTATTACTTTTTATGCAATTTGTGTGCCAAAAATAAACCGTGATACTAGCACTTTAATTTCACTGAATTTTTTCCTCATTCCTTTGCGGCATTAAGCCATTCGAGATTTCAATTAATTTTTATCATCCTTACTGTTTCCTTTTAAAAATGGAGAATTTATATTAATAAAATAAAAAAACGAGTCAAAATTGAATTAAAATTCAATTTTGACTCGTGAGACTTGAATTTAATTATGCGTTTAACGATTTTAGACCATACTTTTTTAGCTTTCTTACAATTGTCGCTTGACTTGTTTGTAAGCTTTCAGCCATTTCATATGTATTTTTATATTTTTGAACAGCTATTTCCAATACTCTTAATTCTGCATTTTCAACCTCTTGTTTTAATGAAGTTTCTTGTGGATTCTCTGCAAATAAGTGTCGATCCATTTTATATTCAATAGGTAATTCTTCTATCGTAATCAAATCATTAAAAGTAGTCAGGATCATTCTTTCTATTAAGTTTGATAGCTCTCTAATATTACCAGGCCAACTATTATGAAAAAAGAAATCCTTTAATTCTGAAGTAAAACGTTTATTTAACTTGTACTGTTTATTAAAATCGTTTATCAGAACTTGCATTAAGGGCAATATGTCATCTCGCCGTTCTCTTAATGGTGGAATAGATATTGGAATAACGTTTAATCGATAAAATAAGTCTTCTCTAAATTTTCCTTGTGACACCATTTCTTTCAAATTACGATTAGTTGCCGCAATAACCCGAACATCAACTTTTTTAGACACTGTACCACCTATTCGAACAATCTCTTTTTCTTGAAGAACTCGTAACAATTTTACTTGTAATGGTAATGGTAACTCACCGATCTCATCAAGAAATAACATGCCTTTATCAGCTAATTCAAACATCCCAGGTTTTCCTTTTCGATTCGCACCTGTAAAGGCGCCACTTTCATAACCAAATAATTCTGACTCTAATAACTCTGCAGGAATAGCACCGCAATTTATTTTTATAAATTGTCCACCCTGTTTGCAGCGAATACTTTGCTTATATATATGCTTTGCTAAAACATCTTTTCCAACACCTGTTTCACCAAGAATTAAGACAGTTGCATCAACATTTGCTACACGATCAGCTGTATCAAAGATTAATTTCATTTTTTCATTATGAATGATCGTTTTATCGTCTCCAAATTTTTTATTTTTCAATTCTTCTAACTCTTTTTTATATTTTTTATTTTCTTCATTTGCTTTATTTAATTTAGCTAATAAATCATTTAAATCAGATAAATCCCTGATATTCGTGACAATTTTTTCAATATAACCCTCTTCATTAAAAACAGGACTTCCGGTAATTAAAATTTCTTTTCCATAATTATTTACCTGGACCATGGAAACAGTCCTTTTTTCCTTTAAAACTTTATACGTAACAGAATTCGATAGTATCCCTCTACTAATTAATGCATCAACGCTTTTACCTATATAGTATTCTTTCGGAATTTTCGTAATTCGTTCAATGGCAGAATTAGTTTTTAAAGTCACTCCTTTATCATCTGTAATATAAATTCCATCATATGACTTTTCTATGATTATATCTAATTCTCTATTTAACTTTTCAAGCTCTTTTATTTGCTCTTTAAAATTAACGATATCACTGGTTATGAGACCAATGAACATTGAGAGTTGCTCATTTTCATTTTCTAAGAAAGTACTTTTCAAAAAAATAAAATCCTTATCTTTTAACTTTGCTAGAATAACATTAGAATTCGTACTATTAAGATCCTCCCAAAAAGTGAAAATCGAGTTAACTTTACTATTAGGCATAATTTTATTGTTTATTACTTTAGTAAAAACTGGGTTAAAGTGAACTATTATATGTGAATTATTATCAACAATAATTGTTGGGAAAGGTATATTTTCGACTAGTTCCTCAAACTTCATTTAAAAATCACGCCCCCTCAATAGCAATTCAATCAAGCTTCCATTAGATGCTATGAACCACTAATACACCAGCCGTTCAGTATATTTCTAAAACACCAAGTTTTTTAAATATTATATTGGAAATTTAGTTAATAGCGTTCAATAATTGTCGCAATACCTTGCCCACCACCGATACATGCAGTAATTAGTGCATATTTACCAGCTGTACGCTGCAATTCATATATTGCTTTTGTCGTTAGTATTGCACCAGTTGCTCCTAATGGATGTCCATGAGCAATCGCACCACCGTTAACATTAACTTTATTTGGATCCATTTCAAGTTCTCTATCACAAGCAATTACTTGTGCAGCAAAAGCTTCATTAATTTCTATTAGATCCATGTCTTGAAGAGTAAGTCCGGAACGTTCCATAACTTTTTTCGTTTCTTGAACTGGTCCGACACCCATAATATTAGGATCAACACCTGCAACTGCATAGTCACGAACAATAGCCAATGGTTTTAAACCTAACTCTTCTGCTTTTGTACTAGACATGATTACTAAGGCTGAAGCTGTGTCGTTTAACCCTGAACTACTTCCAGCTGTAACTGTTCCATCCTTTAAAAATACAGGTGGGAGCTTTGATAAATCATCCAATGTCGTTTGTATTCTTGGGTGCTCATCTTTTTTAAAGGTGAGAGGATTACCTCTTTTAACTGGAATTTCTATAGGTACAATTTGATTATCATATCGCCCTTCTTCCATTGCCTGTGCCATTCGTTGTTGACTTCTATATGAAAATTCATCCTGTTCCTCACGACTAATACTATATTTTTTCGCAAGATTTTCTGCGGTAATTCCCATTGGTGGATCACCTATACTTTTAGTTGAAAGTTGCGATTTTCTAAATTGTGGTAGCATCGGACTAAACGCCTTTGTCGGTCGGTCCATTAAATAAGGTGCAAGACTCATACTCTCAACCCCACCAGCAATATAAACATCACCCGTTCCTGACCTAATTGCTTGAGCAGCAAGATTAATCGCATTCATTCCTGAACCACATTGACGGTCAGCGGTTAATCCAGGTATGTTAATAGAAAGTACAGTCTCTAATGCTGTTAATCTGGCAATGTTCCCCCCCACTTAAAACATTTCCCATAGTAACATCATCTATCATTTTTACATCTAAATTCACTCGTTTAATTGCTTCTTTTATAGCAACTGCTCCAAATTCATGTATAGGAATAGTCGCAAGGGTCCCCCCCATTCTTCCAATTGCTGTACGAACAGCCGAAACTATAACTGCTTCTCTACTCATTTTCTCCCCCTCTTTCAAATAATTATTCATCATACGCAATGCTAAGACGTCCCAGAATTTCACAATTCACTTATACTATAAATTTGTTAACTATTCTTGCAAGTTTATAGTTGGTGTTTACTAACTAACAGTTTCCACCTATACATTTCATAATATAAAAAAAATTCAGTTTATTCAAGAAAATACTGTAAATAAAATGAAATATCTGTTCGATTATTTTCTTAAAATTCATTGATACTAAATCCCATATCTATAAATGTTTGTAAATTATGTCAAGCCTTATCAGAATCCCTCCTCTACTTTTTTTGTTTATCCAAAATACGGCTTATAAAAACAAAGTGTATCATATATATTAAATCTCCTTTACTTTTAAACTCTTTCCAATCTTTTCGGTTACTTTCCGAAATCAGTTAGAGGTCTCCATCAATTAAATTTTTGGACCACCTGAAACATAAATAACTTGCCCATTAACAAACGACGATGCATCATCAGCAAAAAATGCAACTGCATTGGCAATATCTTCTGGCTTTCCGCTTCTTCCAACTGGAATATTGCTCACACTATGTTTAATTAACTCTTCAAAAGAAATACCAATCCTCGCTGCAGTAGCCTGCGTCATATCTGTTTCAATAAACCCAGGAGCCACTGAGTTCGCTGTAATTCCGTATTTACCTAGTTCAATTGCAAGCGTTTTCGTAAAACCTTGAAGTCCAGCTTTTGCAGTAGAGTAATTAGCCTGCCCCCGTTTACCTAATGCAGACGTTGAAGAAATATTAATAATACGACCGTATTTATTTTCAACCATGTATTTTTGTACAGCGCGAGCAGTATTAAAAGATCCTTTTAAATGAACATCCATTACTAATTGCCAGTCATCATCTGTCATTTTAAATAACATATTATCACGAATAACACCTGCATTATTAACTAAAATATCTACACTTCCATATTTGCTTACCATTTCTTCTACAGCTTGAGTAACTTGATCTAACTCTGTAACACTAGCAACCTTAGTATAAACATCGTATCCCTTACTAGAAAATTCCTCTGATGTCTCAGCTAATGCACCTTCATTTACATCAATAATCCCTACATTTGCTCCTTCTCCAGCAAACATCATCGCAATTGCCTTTCCAATCCCTCGACTACCACCAGTCACAAAAACTACTTTCCCTTTAAACTTTTCCAATTAGACTCCTCCTTCTTTTTATTAATAGCTATATTATACATGAACAAATATTCAAAATAATTAATATATTCTCTTTTTTTTATGTTATGTTTCGACATGTTAAACAGAATTCCCCTTTTGTATTTAGTATCTAAAGCGTCTATTCAGTTTGAAAATGATGCGCTTACTAACTCACATCATTTTCAAATAGTTTTGTTATATAAAATATACAGTATCATAAATATTAATATGCAAGAATCACGCCATCCATAAAATCCTTACAGATACTATTAAAAAAACAGATTTAATTCAATATTGAATTAACAGATTTAAAATAAATAAAGGAATTCAATAGCTTTCCCTTATCTAGCAACCTTTATTACAATCATTCAACTATAACTTAATTATTCAATTTTAATTTTGATCTTACCAACTTCATTGGCAATATGACGCCCAATTTCTAAACTTGCTGTTGCTGCTGGTGATGGGGCATTTAATACGTGAATCATTCTTTTGTGATGAATCATGTGAAAATCATCTATTAATT
>SKOL01000463.1 GCA_007120055.1 Anaerobacillus sp. | reverse complement strand
TTAACGTCATCATCTATTTTGGTCGCCTTTCTAAAAAAGCACGAATTTTTGCTTCAGACAAGATCCCGTAATCAACTTCAATGCCGTCAACTTCAACAACCGGGATCATTATTTGATACTTTTCTAAGAGCACATCGTCTTTGTATATGTCGATCATTTCAATATTAAATGGGATATCCTTCTTTATTTTCTCTAATACGAGCAGCCCTTTATCACATAGAGGACAGTTTTCTTTCGTGTAATACTTTATGTTCATAATTCCTCCGACCTTCAGTTTTTGAGTTTTGAGTTTTGAGTTTTGAGTTTTCAGTTTTGAGCGTTGAGTTAATGAGTGCTCCTAGTGTGAAGTCACCAATAGCCCACAAACCAAACCCACTAACCAACAAACCAACTAACCTAAAATCGCTTCCGTCTTGATGAAGAGGGGATGTTGAGTTCGTCGCGATATTTAGCGACGGTTCTTCTCGAGATTTCAATGTTATGTTGGTCTTCAAGGATCGCGGCAATTTTTTGATCTGATAATGGCTTTTGTTTATTTTCTTCATCTACTAGTTTTTTTATGAGTTCTTTTACAGAAAGGGATGAAGCTGTTCCGCCAGCTTCGCCTCGTACGCTAGAGCTAAAAAAGTATTTTAACTCAAAAAGTCCTTTCGGTGTTTGCACGTATTTTTCGGTGGTCGCCCGGCTTACGGTGGACTCGTGTACGTCTATGTCAGCGGCAATTTCTTTTAATGTTAGCGGCTTTAAGTATTTGTAGCCGTGTTTAAAAAAGTCTTCTTGGTACTTAGCAATTGCCTCGGTTACTTTTAATAGCGTTTGTTGGCGCTGGTTAATGCTTTTTAATAACCATAAGATTTGCTGATGTTTTTGTTGCATATATTTGACTGACGTATTGCAGTTTGATGTTTCAAGTAAGTCGAGGTAGTCGCGGCTGACTGATAGTCTCGGTAAAAGATTGTCGTTCACAGATGTAAATAATTCCCCATCGATTAAATCGATGAAAACATCGGGACTAATGTAGTTTGACGGCTCATTCGTAAAAGCTGAGCCAGGCTTTGGTTGTAAGGTTTGGATTAAATCCGCTACCGATTGAACTTCTTCCATCGTAATGGAGAGAGCTTTGGCAATCTCTTTCCATTTTTTATTAGCAAACTTCGTTAAATAGTTTTCAACGATCGCTTCTGCATGAGCATTTCTCAGTACTTGCTTTCGCAATTGAATAAGTAAACATTCTTGAAGCGAGCGAGCTCCTACTCCTACAGGGTCAAGTGTTTGCAAGATGTTTAAGCATTTTAAAGCAACTTCCTCATCCATCGAAAAACGATTTGCTACATCTTCAACTGTTGAAGTGAAGTAACCATTTTCATCTAAAGAATACGTTAAGTAAGTGATCAATTCCTTTTCTGCATCTGTCAAAGCGAGCATACCAATTTGATTAAGCAGGTGATCTTGGAGGCTCGTTTCAGTTTTACTAATGAACTCAAATGGCGATATATTTTCCCCATCATACGTTGTTTTCCAATCATCACTCGTGTCGTGAATATTTTCAGTCGGTGTTAATACCTCTTCACCTTTTTTATCTTTAATTTCAAGTAGAGGATTTTCTAATTGCTGCTCTTCAAGAAAAGATACTAATTCTTGGGTCGAATATTGCAATATGGAAATTGCTTGTCGCAATTCATTTGTCATTACTAGTTTCATTGACTGCTGTTGAAATAAACCAAAGTCCATATTCATGACAATTCCTCCTCTAAAGTCTATCATACTATAACTTCTCTGTTTCAGTCGAAGAATCCGACAACTTACACACTTTTACAGTCGCTTCAAAACCATTAAATTCAACTACCCAGACACCGACCATTGTAAACGGTTTCATTTTTATCTATATTCAAACCCTTCTCGTCTTAATGCAGCGAGAGGTTTGTTTGTTCATTAAATCTTCAAATTTAATTTAGCATAAGCTAAAATACAGTTCAATGGTAAATAATTAGAAATAAAATTAATGAAGGAACTGGTACGTACGAATTCGAGTTTTAACAACCCTTTTTACAAAACAGCTACCTGTGGCTTGTAGGCAAAATAAAAGCAGCCCTCCACTAAGGAGGACTGCTTTTATGCAGGTAAAACATGGACGTGTTTTACAAATTAATTTTCTCATAAACGAAGCCATACATATAATCTTTTTTTATGGAACTGCTGGTAACTTCTTACAAACAGCCAAATAACTATCATTTATTGGCGTTTTGAAGCTCTAACAGATTAGTTTCGTAATATTTTAGTAGCGTGAAAAGATGCCTTATCGTAATGTTTTTGTTTTAGGGTAGTATCTGCACTACCTTTATATAATGAGTAGTTATATTTCATTAAACTTTTGTGCCAAGTTCGGCAAAAAATGTATTTTACTTTCCCAATCACAAAAGACCCCCCTCGATTCTTGTCGAAAATACTTTAACATGGTTTCTATAGTTTCACAAGTGACTTGTAGGAAATTCCAGACTTTGTAAGGAATTTTTTAAAGTATTGCATAACCTTTTTTTATTATACGGTACTCCACTTTTGTTGAATTGAGTCGAAAAAACTATTTTTTTGCTAGTTCTTTATAACTAGAAATTTTTTGTTTTAAATTGTATAGTTTCGGTTATGATGAATATGTATTAAGATTAAGAAGTCTTTTGCAGGAGTTAGGCTAGTTGCATCGAATATTTAATTTATGAAGTTCAAAACATTTGACCTTCACTGACCATTGCTTTACTATATACATACAAACATATAGAGTGAAGAGTGGATAACTAACTTTCCACATTACGAAATTACTTTTTAAAAATTAAAGGAGGAATTATTTTATGAATTTAATCCCTACAGTTATCGAACAAACAAACCGTGGCGAACGTGCTTACGATATTTACTCGCGCCTTTTAAAAGACCGTATCATTATGCTAGGAAGCGCGATTGATGATAACGTCGCTAACTCAATTGTTGCTCAGTTACTATTTTTAGCGGCTGAAGATCCTGAAAAAGATATTTCTTTATACATTAACAGCCCTGGTGGCTCCATTACATCTGGTATGGCGATCTATGATACGATGCAATTCATTAAACCACAAGTATCAACGATTTGTATCGGTATGGCTGCATCAATGGGTGCCTTCTTACTTGCTGCTGGTGAAAAAGGAAAACGTTATGCACTACCTAACAGTGAAGTAATGATCCACCAACCACTTGGTGGTACACAAGGTCAAGCGTCAGATATTGAAATTCACGCTAAACGTATTATTGAAATGCGTGAAAAACTAAATGAAATTTTATCAGAACGCACTGGCCAACCATTAGATGTAATTGCACGTGACACAGACCGTGACAACTTCATGGCTGCTACGAAAGCAAAAGAGTACGGCTTAATCGACGATGTTATTACGCAGAAGAAATAATAAAAAGGGTTGACCCAAAAGTGTCTCACACCATGCGGAACTCCTAAATATAGACAATTGTTAAAACATACGTCTATATTTAGGGGCCTAACGGTGTCTGACACTTTTTTTGGTCAACCCTTGCAGTTTTGAATCCTTACAGTTTTGAGTTTTGAGTAAAGAGTTTTGAGTTGTGAAAGTAACGCTTCGAAGCATCCACCTTCAAAATAACTCAAAACTCAACGCTCTCAACTCAAAATTCAAAACTACTCCTCTTTCTCCACAAACGCAACGAGTGCTGTTAATGCTTCGGCTTCGTCTTTTCCTTCTGCTGAAATATTGATTTCTGTTCCTGAGGCAACCGCTAAGCTCATAAGCCCCATAATACTTTTGGCGTTTACTTTCTTTCCATCTTTTTCAATAAATACATCTGATGCAAACTTGTTAGCTTCTTGTACGAATAATGCAGCAGGTCGAGCTTGTAGACCTGACTTACGATTTACGACTACATTTTTTTCTACCATTTCCTTCTCCTCCTAAATTCCTCTCAAAAACGAGATGACGATAATATTTTACACCTAAAAAGTTGGGCTCTTATAAGCATCTATTAACTATACGTTTAAAAATTGTATTCGGCTTCACCATTTCGTAGTTTATTTGCAAATTCGTCAATTTTTCGAAGACGATGATTGACACCTGACTTACTAACTTTTCCGGACGAAACCATTTCACCTAGTTCTTTTAATGTTACATCTTGATGTTTGATCCTAAGTTCTGCGATTTCTCTTAATTTATCCGGTAAGATTTGTAAACCTACTTCTTTTTCAATAAAACGAATGTTTTCGACTTGCCGTAAAGCCGCACCAACTGTTTTGTTTAAGTTAGCGGTTTCACAATTGACCAGACGATTAACGGAGTTTCGCATATCTTTCATGATCCTTACGTCTTCAAAAAATAGTAAGGCTTGGTGAGCACCGATGATGTTTAAAAACTCGGTAATTTTTTCACCTTCTTTAATATATATGATAAACCCTTTTTTCCTTTCTAAAACCTTTGCTTTTAATCCGTATGTGTTTATTAGTTCACAAAGAGCAGCGTTATGTTCTTCATATAAGGAAAAAACCTCCAAATGATATGAAGATGTCTCGGGATGATTAACCGACCCACCAGCTAGGAAAGCTCCTCGTAAGTAAGCTCTCTTGCAACAGTCCTCGTGGATAATATCACTTGAAATTTTTCTAATAAAATTAAATCCTTCTTCCATAATACCTAATTGTTGTAAAAGTTTCTGCGCTTCTTGCGAAATCCTCACTAAATAGACATTATTTTTCTTTAGTCTCATTTTTTTACGAACGAGAAGCTCAACATGTGTAGGATATGTTTTTTTAATTAACGTATAAATACGCCTAGCAATCGCTGCATTTTCCGTAGATATGTCTAACACTAAATGCTTGTTGCTAAACGATAACGAACCATTCATCCGGATGAGGGCAGCTAATTCCGCCTTGGCACAGCACCCTTCTGCTTCTAATTGCGTTAATTCCTTTTTTGTCATTGCTGCGAATGAAGACAAGGCTAACCCCCCCTTTTTTAATTTACAATTTAAAATTTACAATTCACAATTTAAAATTAAAAATTAGTTGCAGGTTTCTCTACGGAGGCTTGCCCACATAATTGTAAATTTTACATTTTACATTTTAAATTAAAAAGGTTTAGCTTCGAAGCTTTACGTACATAATTGTAAATTAAACATTTAAAATTAGTAATAGTTAAGCTAGGCTCTGAAGCTATTCCCTCATAATTATAAATTATATATTGTTAATTATACATTGTTCTTAAATATAAAAATTACTATTTCTAATACCTAATAATTTGGTCTTAACTCTGAAAACTTTTTTAATTTACAATTCACAATTTGCAATTAAAAATTAGTTACAGGTTTCTCTACGGAGCTTTGCCCACATAATTGTAAATTTTACATTTTAAATTTTAATTTAAAACGGCGAATCTCCACCCACATAATTTTAATTTTTATTTTTTTACTACAATAACGACAGCAACTGCTGGGATAGTTTAATTGCGTCGTGACGCAAGTAGTTTTCGCGATACACGAGGAGGTGGTCAGTGACGATTTGAAGCGATTGTTTTTGAAGTGCTTCTTTATCAAACGTTACTGCCTTTGCCCCTTCTAGTTCATATTTTGCTAAATATTCTTTATTGATTTGCTCGTCATTGACGATGATTGTATCAATGATGCCCTCTCCAGCGTGAGAAATGATGGCATCCACATGTTGACTAGCGGTATAATGATCGGTTTCGCCTGGTTGCGTCATCACGTTACAAATGTACACTTTTTTGGCGGTAGATTTTTTCACTTCTGAAACAATGCCTGGTACGAGTAAATTTGGAAGCACGCTCGTGTATAGACTACCGGGACCAACGACAATTAAGTCCGCTTTTTGGATCGCGTGCAACGATTCAGGTAACGGTTGAACATTGTCTGGAGTAAGAAAAACTCTTTTTATTTTTTTTCGCACCTCTGGTATTTTCGACTCACCAACGACGATCGTTCCGTCACTCATTTCCGCCTTTAAGACGATGCTTTGATTAGCGGCAGGTAACACTTTGCCACGAACATTTAACACGCGACTTAATTCGTGAACACCTTTCGCAAAATCGCCGGTAATTGAGGTCATACCGGCTAACAATAAGTTTCCTAAAGAGTGGCCCGAAAGCCCTTTCCCATTTTGAAAACGATGTTGAAAAAGCTCTTCAACGAGAGGCTCCACCTCTGAAAGAGCAACAAGTACGTTGCGAACGTCCCCGGGTGGGGGGATACTTAACTCATTACGGAGTCTTCCCGAACTTCCGCCATCATCAGCGACTGTGACGATCGCCGTAATGTCGACAGGGAACGTTTTTAACCCCCGTAAAATCGCCGATAATCCAGTTCCACCACCGATAACTACAATATTCGCTTTTTTCACCTATTTTTCCTTCCCTTTTTGCACATCGCGGTGTGTAATAAAGGTACTATAGTCATCCGAATATTTTTTTCCGAAATATTCGGCAAGTGTCACCGAGCGATGTTTTCCACCCGTACATCCGATAGCGATGACGACCTGACTTTTTCCTTCACGTTTATACTGCGGTAAAATATACGTCAATAAACTATCTAATTTCTCGATAAATTGTTGCGTTTCAGACCATTTTAACACATATGATGAAACCTCTTCATCTAAACCGGTTTTTGGCCGCATATGATCGATGTAATGTGGGTTCGGTAAAAATCGAACATCCATCACTAAGTCAGCGTCAATCGGCATTCCGTATTTAAACCCGAACGACATCACATTCACTGAAAATGAATGTTGTTCAGTGGCTGAAAAGCGTTGTATGATTTTTTCTCTTAGTTCAATCGGTTTTAAGTCCGTTGAATCAATGATTTGCTGAGCTTGCCCCTTTAACTCTTCTAGCATCTCGCGCTCTATTTGAATTCCTTCAAGAGGTAATCCCTTCGGTGCAAGTGGATGCGAACGGCGTGTTTCTTTATATCGTTGCACAAGTTTTGCATCTTTTGCATCTAAAAAGATGATTTGGGCTTTGACATCGGCAACCGTTCCTAAATAATCGATCGATTGGAAAAGTTGGTCGAAGAACTCTCGACCCCTCAAATCGATGACGAGGGCCACTTTATTCATTTTTCCGCCCGAACTTTCAATAAGATCGATAAATTTCGGAATTAATGCCGGTGGCAAATTATCTACACAGAAGAAGCCTAAATCCTCAAAGCTTTGCACAGCAACAGTTTTTCCTGCGCCTGACATTCCAGTTATAATTACGACTTGCATATCTTTATTTACTGCCATTTTGACCTCTCCCTTCTTAGTTTTGAGTTTTGAGTGTTGAGTTTTTGAGGGTTAAGCTTCGTCGCTTTAAGACCAGTCAAATACTTTTCTTTCAACTCAAATATCTATTCTGTATCAAGCGTGTCCACGTGGGGTGGACAAAATGCCGAAATGTCCACGGGCGGTGTCAGACACCTAAACGGTAGGACAGTAGTTCAAAGTTTTCGGTATAGTAAAAGGTGCCGTAAAGCACTTCACCAGATTTAAAAATGTGTTCAAAAATATATTTATCTCCTGGAGCCATCGGTAGCCCGGCGACCTCGTCTATTGGTTTCCATTCGAGTTTTCCTTCTGGAGATTCGGCTAACATATCACCATTGAATTCGCTTGAGAAAAAAGTAAACATCATCCACTCATCAACGACCTTTTCACCATCTTTAATGATGATCGTAAAAATGCCTTTTATTTGCGGTTTTTCAATATTTAGACCCGTTTCTTCTCTAAATTCTCGGATAACTGCTTCACGTACGGATTCACCCCGTTCCATCTTTCCACC
Organism: Anaerobacillus sp.; assembly: GCA_007120055.1. Next base: position 1,145 of record SKOL01000463.1, on the reverse strand, counting down.
AGGAGCGACCCACCAGCCTTTTGACGGCTTTTGCAACATTAATACTTGATCATTTATTTTAACGATACAATTCGTAACTCTTTGCAAAATACCCACCTCTAAATCATTTTATAGCGTTTGTTCTGTAAAATTACCTTCTATATAGTATACTATATTTTCTACCGAGTCACATTCCTTTTACACTTTGATCGATTTCCATATAAAATATGTTTAATCTTGTGAAACAATTCATTTTTTATTATTATAGAATACTTTCTCTTCATGATATTTACAAGTGATTTATATATTTATTTTTTTGAATTTTTAAACAAAAAAAGAGGCGCGAATATAGATTATTCGCGCCACAAGAAAGTATATAAAAAAGGGGGTCAATTACTTACCTTTATAATACTCTAATTATATTTCAAAACTGTTACAGCCTGATTAAAAGCGAGTGACGTTTTATTAAAATAAGAAAACAAGATAAAACAGGAGGAAGATGGAATGCCTGCGGACACCATCATCTCCCACAAAAAAGCAGGAATTATTTCCAACTTTCCAACTAACCAACTATCCAACTAACCAACAAAAACGACGACCTAATTTGATCGCCGTTCGTTTAAGATTCAATTTTTATTTATCAAGGCTTTCCATTAACTCTTCGATATAATGTTGTGCAGATTGGGCAGCGATACTTCCGTCACCTGTTGCTGTAACGATTTGACGTAACGTTTTTTCACGAATGTCACCTGCAGCAAAAATTCCAGGAACTTTCGTCTCCATTTCATCATTCGTTTCAATATAACCTTCTGCATTCGTAATATTTAAGTTTTTCACCGCATCACTTAGTGGGTCCATACCGATGTAAATAAAGACACCGTCTGTTTTAAATTCTTTTTCCGAATCATCTTTTGTACTTTTAATCGTGACGCTTTGAACTTTATTGTCCCCGTTAATCTCTGTTACAACATGGCTCCATAAAAACTCCACTTTTTCATTGGCAAAAGCACGATCTTGAAGTATTTTTTGAGCGCGAAGTTCATCGCGACGGTGAACAACTGTTACTTTTGATGCAAAACGAGTTAAATAGTTAGCTTCTTCAACCGCTGAGTCACCACCGCCGACTACGACAAGTTCTTTTCCTTTAAAGAAAGCTCCGTCACATA
>SKOL01000516.1 GCA_007120055.1 Anaerobacillus sp. | reverse complement strand
GCAATCATTACCCTTTGTCTCATACCACCAGATAGTCGATGCGGATAGTCATCTAAGATTTCTTCAGCTCGTGCAAAACCAACGATTTTCAATAATTCAACCGCTTTTTGTCTTGCTTCTTTTTTCGACATTTTTTTATGGTAAATAAGGACTTCCGTGATTTGCTCACCGATTGTTAGTACAGGGTTTAAAGATGTCATCGGTTCCTGGAAAATCATAGCGATTTCATTCCCACGAACTTTAAACATTTCATTTTCACTTAGTTGCAGTAAATCGGTCCCATCAAAAATAATTTCTCCATCAACGGTTTTACCGCCTGGTTTTGGCACAAGGCCCATAATTGAAAGTGACGTTATACTTTTACCTGATCCCGACTCACCAACAATGGCTAAAGTTTCACCTTTTTTCACTTCAAAGTCTACTCCGTCAACTACTGGTAAGACTTTATTTTTAGAGAAAAAGTGGGTCTTTAAGTTTTTAACTTGTAATAATGTAGACATCTTAAGCTGTCACCACCTTTATAAAATTTAAGCTTATAGCCTATTTAACTATTAGTCTTACTTTTAAGTTAAGACGTCAATTATATTATAAAATCATTTGTCATAACTACGTGCTACAAGTTGATAGAATTTTAAATTTAATAGCAACGTCTAAAATGTTATATTAATGTAACAAAAATGTCAATAATAATAATTTGTCATTTTTTCACTTGGTCGAATTTGCTGAAAAGTCATTATCTTAACGCTCTTTAAAACACTTTGATACTTGAAAGCGCTTCAGTTAAATTATTTTAATATAACAAATAATTTAACTGAAAAATTTCAATCTTTTCTTAATTTAAACTTTTCAATCAAGGTTATTTGTTATCCTAATATAATATTAACACATCCACCCCTTTAGCACTACCTCCATAGTATTATTTCTGCTATGTAATGTTTGCCACATTGTGTCGAATCTTGTAATATCAATCATTCCCAAACTAAAACGGCGTTCTTCTCGGAATACATTTTCCTCTTTGCACTGAATAAACTGCACACACCCTTACTGAGCGAGCGCTCAATTTACTATATAACAAAAATGTCTGTTTTTATCACTTATATCACTATTCAATAGGACCACCAATGTTTTGGTCATTTTGAACAATAAAAAAAATAGCTTGCCGTATAAAAACGGTAAGCTATTTTTGTTAATATAATTTTTATTTTTCAATAACACGTGGATCCAGGGCGTCGCGCAAACCGTCACCAACGAAGTTAAATGATAATACTGTAAGTAAAATCATTACCCCTGGGAAGGTTGGATACCACCAAGCTGTTCTAAAAATCGTTACACTTTGCGAGTACGTCAACATGTTCCCCCACGTTGATGTTGGTGGTTGAACACCTAAACCTAAGAAACTCAACGCTGACTCTGCTAAAATAAATCCACCGACAGCAAGTGTTGCTGCTACAATAACAGGTCCCATTGCACTCGGTAAAATTTGACCAAAAATAATCTTTGTATTCGACATGCCGATCGTGCGAGCTGCTAATACAAACTCCCGTTTCTTCAATGTTAAAAACTCTCCACGTACTAAACGTGCTGTACCAGTCCAACTCAAGAAGGCAAATACCATAATTAATTTATCAAGACTCGGTTCTAGTACCGCAACAAGAGTAATTAATAAGAAGATATTCGGGAATGAAATAATAATATCTACTAAACGCATTAAAAATGCATCGACTAATCCACCGAAATATCCTGCTACTGCACCAACAGTTGTTCCAATCGTTACCGCACCAACCATCGCTACAAACCCTACGAATAATGATACTCGTCCACCATATAAAAGGCGACTTAAAATGTCACGTCCTAAGTGATCCGTACCGAGTAAAAACTCCCCACTAGGTGCTGCTAAGCGGTTTCGTAGGTTCTGAAAATCTGGATCATGTGGTGCGATCCAAGGTGCTAAAAGTGCAGTACCTACTATTATAGTTAACATGATTAAGCCAAAGACAGCTAATTTATTTTGTAAAAACTTCGCAACGATAATCGATAAAAGCGAACGTCTTTTTCCTAACGTTTGTTCAATCCGCTTTTCACCTTTCTCGTTCGGTAGATTTAATTCAGGTTTTCCCATTTCACTACCTCCTAATACTCGATCCTTGGATCTAATACAGCATAAAGAATGTCTGCGATTAAGTTACCAATAACGGTTAGTACAGCACCGAACATCGTAATCGCCATAATGACAGGGTAATCCCTCTCAAAAGTAGCACTAATGAATAAATGCCCAATACCTGGCCAACTAAATAATTGTTCAACAATTACTGAACCACCAATAAATGTAGGTAACATTAACCCGAAGATCGTAATAATCGGAATTAGTGCGTTGCGTAATCCGTGCTTATAAATAACCGTTTTCTCTCGGAAGCCTTTTGCTCTTGCTGTTCGGATGTAATCTTGATTAATAACTTCTAACATACTAGATCGTGTATAACGAGTCAGACCTGCCATATCCGCCGTTGCTAAAACAATGGCTGGCAAGATTAAATGGTGAAGCCGGTCTAATAAATTAAATTCTCCACCTAATGTAGAAACTCCACCTACTGGTGTCCACCCTAACTGGACGGAAAACAGCATAATTAACATTAATCCTAACCAAAAGTTAGGAGTAGCTAGTCCTAAAAATGACGTAATTGTAACCCCGTAATCTAATTTCGAATACTGTTTAGTGGCTGATAGCACCCCAAACGGTATCGCAATAATCACTGCTAATATTGTTGAAAAGATCATTAATATTAATGTATTGGGTAAACGATCGGCAATCATATCTCGAACTGGCTGTTTTTTAGTAAATGATGTACCGAAATCACCTTTAACAACATTGCTCATCCAATTAATATATTGAATATGAGGCGGGTCATTTAAACCTAATCTCTCCATTTGTGCTTCACGTGCTTCTACCGAAATATCTGGATCTAAATCCATTACTGTTGGTTTTCCCGGTGCCGCATACATAATGGCAAAGGAGATAACTGAAATTCCAAACAGGATCGGAATCATCATTATTAGTCGTCGAATAATATACGTCGTCATCTTCTTTACTCCTTCACTTTGGATTTAACAGAAAAACTTGGCTTATCGCCAAGTTCCTAAGCGAGCGCCTTCGTTTTTCTTATACTTATAAAACCTATAACAAGGTTATATAAAGTTATAGTCTTTAAAAGTATAAGGAATGTAAGGGGGACGCTCGCGCCCCCTTAGCTCCTTACATCACTTGAAACTTAACGATCTAACCACCATTCGTTCACTTTGTACATATCTACACGTGGGTGATGTGTAAATCCATGTACGTCTTTTGACATTGCTACGAATTGCTCTGGGTAGAATAAATACGTGTACGGTTGCTCTTCAGCTAAAATTTCCCATACTTCAGCAAGTGCTGCTGCACGCTCTGCTTGATCAAGAATTTTCGTGTTCGTATCTGCAATTTCATCAACACGATCGTTTCTATAAGCACTTCTGTTAAGTCCATTTTCAATTTCTTTTGAGTGCCAAATTGCACTTGGATCTGGGTCAAGAGCTAAGCCCCAAGCTAACACTACAGCATCAAAATCAAAGTTTGGAGGGTTAATTTGGTCTAAGAACGCTCCCCACTCCATTTGTTCAGCTTTTACTTCAACACCGATTTGACCAAGGTATTGTTGTGCGATGATACCGATGTCACGACGAACAACGTTACCACTGTTTGAAAGGATTGTGAATGACAATCTTTCACCGTCTTTTTGTAAAATTCCATCATCACCTGGAGTCCAACCAGCTTCTTCTAATAATGCTTTAGCGCCTTCTGGATCGTAGTCAAATGTAGGTACATTATCATTGTATGCCCAGCTTAATGGAGATACTGGTGCGTGAGCAACTTCAGCATTACCTTCCATTACTGTTTCAACAATTTCTTGACGATCAATTGCCATTGTTAATGCTTGACGAACACGAACGTCTTCAAATAATGGACGATCTAAGTTCCAACCAATATAGTCATAGCGTAAAGCTAATACATTTGAAAGGTTAACATGGTCATAAGTTTCAATTGTTGCTAATTCAGTTGTTGGTGCGATCATGTGATCGATGTCACCAGTCTCAAGTAATAATACTAATGCGTTTGCATCAGATGCAATACGGAATGTTACTGTATCAACATATGGACGACCATCGAAGTAGTCTTCAAAAGCAGTAAGTTTAATGTTTTGTCCTGGAGTCCAGCTTTCAAATACGAATGGACCAGAACCAATTGGATTTTCAATGTTAAACTCACGGTAGTCTTCTAAGTCAGCAATAGGAATATCTCCTAAAATATGATACGGTAAAATACCATAGCTCATTAATGTTGCAAAACGAGCGTCTGGCTCATTTAATGTAAACTTAATTTCATAATCATTTAATGCTTCAACTTTCTCTAAAGCTGTAAAGCTACCAGCACGAGGACCAGTATAATCTTCATGTAAGAAAATTTCATACGTGAACACTACGTCTTCAGCTGTTACTTCTTCACCATCATGGAAAAGAATTCCTTCATGAAGAGTGTACGTCCACTCTAGACCATCTTCAGAAATTTCTGGTTGGTCAACGGCCATATTAGGCACAATTTCTAAATTTTCGTTAGATTGCATTAAACCAGCAAACACTAAGTCTGTTATATCAGCACTTGCTGAGTCTTGGTGATAGTTTGCATTAAAAATTACTGGCTCTCCAGAAGTACCTAATACTAAGTCTCCACCGTATTGAGGCTCTCCAGGTGTAGCTTCTTCAGTTGTGTCTCCATCGTTATTGTCAGATGGAGTTGAACTTTCATCTTGCGTGTCTGTAGCTGTGTCATTTCCGCCACAAGCTACTAAAAATAGTGATAACGCGAAAATCATACTTAACAATACGAGTAGTGATTTTTTTGTTTTCAAAGTAAATCCCCCTTATTTTTATTTGTTTATTTAATGTAGAGTTGGACTCTAGTTATTGCTTGCTATTTATTCATATAAATGGCAAGCAACAAAGTGACCAGGCTCTAACTCTTGTAACGTAGGTACAATTTCTTTACAATGATCCATCGCCTGCGGACAACGTGTATGGAATACACAACCTTTTGGCGGATTCGATGGGCTTGGTACATCACCTTTTAAAATAATTCTTTCACGCTTCACTTCACTTGGATGCGATTTTGGTATCGCCGAAAGTAATGCTTGTGTATATGGATGCATCGGATTTTTGTACAATGTTCTTTTGTCAGTAACTTCCATCATACGACCTAAATACATAACACCAATACGGTCTGAAATATGTTTAACGACTGATAAGTCATGCGCGATAAATAAATACGTTAACCCAAACTCTTGTTGCAAGTCATTCATAATATTTAAAACTTGTGATTGGATGGAAACGTCCAGTGCGGATACCGGTTCATCTCCAATAATCAACTTCGGATTAAGTGTTAATGCGCGAGCGATCCCAATTCTTTGTCGTTGCCCACCCGAGAATTCATGGGGATAACGGTCACGTAATTGCGGCATCAACCCAACACGATCTAAAAGGTGTTCAACTCGCTCTTTTCTTTCCGCTTTCGTATATAAATTATGAACTCGAAATGGTTCCTCTAAAATCGTCCCAACCGTTTTTCTTGGATTTAATGAAGAAAACGGATCTTGGAACACCATTTGAATATCTTTACGAAAAGGCTTCAACTGTTTTTCTTTTAAATATGAAATATCTTCTCCATCGAAAAGAATTTGTCCATCGGTCGGTTCATATAAACGAATGATCGACCTTCCAGCCGTCGATTTCCCACAACCAGACTCACCTACAAGGCCAAATGTTTCTCCTTTTTTTATAAAGAAGCTAACATCATCAACCGCTTTGACGTGTCCCACGGTCTTTTGAAGAATTCCTGACTTTACTGGAAAGTACTTTTTTAGACCGTTAACTTCTAATAAAATATCTGATTTTGCCTCATTATTAGTCTTGCTATCATTTAAAGTAGCAGTGCTCATCTTAGCTATCTCCTTCCTCATGCAAGAAACAACGTGATTTACGACCTGGATAAACTTCGATTAGATCAGGTTGATTTTCTATGCATTTCTCCATAACGTGAGGACACCGAGTAGAGAACCGGCAACCTTTCGGAAAATTATCAGGAGAAGGAACATTTCCACCGATCGATGACAAACGCTCTTGTTCTTCATTAATTTTCGGTACTGACCCTAATAGCCCTTGTGTATATGGATGTAATGGGTTATCAAATAGTTCAACAATTTCAGACTCTTCAACGACTTGACCAGCATACATAACTAAAACGCGGTCAGCTAATTCTGCTACAACTCCTAAATCGTGAGTAATTAAAATAATCGATGAGTCAAATTTATGAGATAAATCTTTCATTAGCTCTAATATTTGTGCTTGAACAGTCACATCCAATGCTGTTGTAGGTTCATCGGCAATTAATAATTTCGGATCACAACTCATTGCCATCGCAATCATTACTCTTTGTCTCATTCCACCTGATAATCTGTGCGGATAATCATCTAAGATTTCTTCAGCTCGTGCAAAACCTACGATTTTCAGCAAATCAACCGCTCTTTGCCTAGCTTCTTTTTTTGAGATCTTTTTATGGTAAATTAAAACTTCTGTAATTTGTTCACCTATCGTTAAAACAGGATTTAATGAAGTCATCGGTTCTTGGAAAATCATCGCAATATCATTCCCGCGAACTTTATACATTTCATTTTCACTTAATGATAATAAATCAGTACCATCAAAAATAATTTCACCAGCAACTGTCTTTCCACCAGGCTTTGGCACAAGTCCCATAATAGATAAAGACGTTATACTCTTCCCAGAACCTGATTCACCAACAATAGCTAACGTTTCACCTTTTTTTACGTTAAAGTCTAATCCGTCAACTACTGGAAAAACTTTATTTTTCGAAAAAAAGTGGGTTTTTAAGTTTTTTACTTCTAACAACGTCGACATCAGCTGCTATTCACCACCTATTTTATTCACTCATTCTAGTAATCTACCATTTTCTTTTATTATTACAAAAGAAACAATTTTCTAACAATTTAACAAAAAATGTTTTTTGAAAATAATAATTTTTCACTACACACTGAATATTACACCAACTTAGCAAATGTGTCAATCATATTACACTATTTTTTTGAATTGGGTCAATAAATAGAAAATTCCTTTTAGTTCGGTGCTTTAACGCAATAAAATCAAACACCTGGATTATTGTGATATTTACTGTTTTCTCCCTTTATTCATTTAGTAAAGTAAATCAATTTACAAATAAATAATATCGATATAATTTATTAACAGAAAAATTTGAAGTTATAATTTTTTCATAAACCATAAAGAAAAGGGAGACTATTGTCTCCCTTTCACCAGAAATATTGATTACTCGTTAATCCACCAATCACTAACACGGTACATGTTAACACGTGGGTGGTGAGTGAATCCTTCAACGCTTTTATTTAGTGCAACAAACTGTTCTGGGTAATATAAGAAAGTGTATGGTTGTTCTTCAGCTAAGATTTCCCATACTTCAGCTAGTGCTGCCGCACGTTCTGCTTGATCAAGGATTAAAGTATTAGTGTCAGCAATTTCATCAACTCGGTCGTTTCTATAGCTGATGTTATTTAAACCTGCTTCAATTTCTTTTGAATGCCAAATTGCACTAGGGTCTGGATCAAGAGCTAGACCCCATGCTAATACTACAGCATCAAAATCATAGTTTGGCGGGTTGATCTTATCTAGGAAAGCTCCCCATTCCATTTGTTCAGCTCTAACTTCAATACCGATATTGCCTAAGTATTGTTGAACGATAATCCCAATATCACGACGTACAACATTTCCGTCGTTAGAAAGGATTGTGAATGAGAATCTTTCGCCATCTTTTTCAAGAATTCCATCTGACCCTGGCTCCCAGCCAGCATCCGCAAGAATTTGCGATGCTTTGTCTGGATCAAAGTCAAACTTAGCAACATTATCATTATAAGCCCAACTTAATGGCGATACAGGAGCATGAGCAACTGTAGCGTTACCTTCCATAATTGTTTCTGTTATTTCTTGACGATCGATGGCCATTGTTAAAGCTTGACGAACTGCTACATCTTCAAACAATGGATTTTGTAAGTTCCAACCAATATAGTCATAACGTAAGGCTAATGTATTAGAAATCTTTGCATGGTCAAATGTTTCAATTGTAGGTAATTCCGTTGGTGGTGCAACCATCCAGTCAATGTCTCCTGTTTGCATTAATAAAACAAGAGCATTAGAGTCAGCTGCGAAACGGAATGTTACTTTATCAAGGTATGGTCGACCGTCGTAATAATCTTCAAACGCAGTTAATACTAAGTTTTGTCCTGGAGTCCAGCTTACAAATTCAAACGGACCAGCACCGATTGGCTTTTCAATGTTAAACTCACGGTAGTCTTCTAAATCAGCAATTGGGATGTCACCCAAAATATGGTAAGGTAAAATACCGTAGCTCATTAATGTTGGGAAACGAGCATCTGGCTCATTTAATGTAAATTTAACTTCATAATCATTGATTGCTTCTACTTTTTCTAAAGCTGTAAAACTTCCTGCACGTGGACCAGTGTAGTCTTCATGTAAGAAAATTTCATAAGTGAAAACGACATCGTCAGCAGTTACTTCTTCTCCGTCATGGAATAAAACACCTTCACGAAGTGTATACGTCCACTCTAAGCCATCTTCAGAAATATGTGGCTCATCAACAGCTATTCTAGGCTCCATTTCAAGGTTTTCATTGGCACGCATTAAACCAGCAAAAATTAAATCAGTTTTATCAGCACTTGCTGAGTCTTGGTGATAGTGTGCATTAAATAATACTGGCTCACCAGATGATCCTAATACGATTTCACCACCATATTGTGGTCCCTCTGCAGCAGGTTCATCATCTGTTCCCTCATCTGTTTCGTTATCTGACGGTGCAGATGTGTCTCCTCCTTGATCATCAGTCGAGGACT
>SKOL01000565.1 GCA_007120055.1 Anaerobacillus sp. | reverse complement strand
CGCTATTGTTCAAACTGCAAAAGTAATAATAGAAAAAAGAGTATAGTAAAAAAAATTAAATATTCAAGATTAGAGCAATTTTATGATGATTTGTGGAAAAATTTCTCGGAAGGAAATTCAATAGATTGGAAAGATGTAATTAAAAAGGAAGAAGAAATAATAACTGAAGAAATATTAAGTAGTGATTTTAAAAAATTAAAGAAAATAAAATTAGATTTTACTCCGATAGATGAATCTCAGCCTGAACTGATTAAAGAACAATGGCATACTGGAATTAACGAAAGATTAGGGATAAAACCAGGTGAAGTTCCAGCAGGTTCATCTCAACATGCTGCCTTTTTTTGCGGAAGGGAAGGTTTAAATCATCCTCCTCATCTTTCAAGTATTGCTAATAAAGCTTACCACAATCAAGGTTGCCCATTTTGTAGTAGTAACAGGGTATGTTTAACTAATTCTCTAGGATTTAGTAATCCTGAAATTGCATTAACATGGAAAAATGAATTGAATAAGGGAATGAACCCTTTTAAAATAACACCTGGCTCAAAAGTTAAATATTATTGGCATTGTCCAGAATGTAATAATAACAAATGGTATATAAGTCCTAAGGATCGTAAAAAGTACTTTTGTTGTAATGAATGCAGAAAAGGTCATGGCACATCATTCCCACAACATGCAATATATTTTTATTTAAGAAAAATATTTAAAGACTGTAAGGACAGATCTAAATACGAAGGATATGAAATTGATGTTTTATTACTCTTACATTCAGTCGCTATAGAGTACAATGGTGAGTATTCTCATCGTAATAAGGAAAAACAAGATGCTAATAAGCGTAAAGCATTAAAGGATAAAATTGATTTGCTTATAATAAGAGAGTCAGAAAAGAAAAGATTCCACAATTCTAAAAGGCAATTTGTCCATAAAACAAGTAAAGGGTATGGGGCCAAAGAATACTTTGATACCCTAGAAGAATGCATTAAAAAATGCATACATTTTATTCTCGATAAAAACCCTGATATTAAAGAAATTGGAAAGTTAGATATTGATTTAAGACGTGATCAATATTTAATACAGAAAGAAATTTCTTGTATAGTGGAAAATCATATTTTTCAGACCAACCTCCATTTAAAAAATCATTGGCATTTTGAAAAAAATAATGAGATCGGTATAAGACCAGAAACTTATACTTTTGGATCAAACAAACCTGTTTATTGGAAGTGTAAATGTGGAGAAGCGTATGAACGTCCCATTAAGACTATGAGTTCTTCAAAAAACATTATTGGCTGTGATGATTGTGCAAAGGAACACCATGCAAAAAGATTCGGTAGTTACCAAAGCAGAATAAGGAAAGTAATTAAAGAAGATAATATAACTCAATCACATCCACAAATTAAAGACATGTGGGAATATGACTTGAATGGCGATTTTAAACCTGAGTATTTTAGAAGAGGCTCTGCAGAAAAAGTTTATATGAAAATTAACGGGAAAACTAGACACATAAGAGTTTATAATGCAATTAAAACTATTGAAAAGTCCTTAGAGAAATAATCTAAGGCTTTTTTCTTTTAGGGTTAAGTACTTTATGATGAGTACAGGATTTCCTACGATGTTATTTTATAAACTATGTAAAAGTGCTCATAATGAATTTATATGTAATTCGTAAGAATTACATATAAATTATTGACTAAGTATTTCCAAAGTGATAGGATTTAATTGTAAATGTAATTGAGTAATTTTAAAGAAATACTTTTTAAAGAGGGCGGGATATGAAACTTGAGGATGTTGTAACAGTCAAGATAGGAAGAAACCTTTCTAGGGGGAATGAGAAAGATAATTCCACTTTAGTCGCTTACTCATATGAGGATTTAATGAAGGACTTAGATGGATCATTTCTAGACACACACGTTAACTCTTATAGTAGAAGTTCAAACCATAAAGACAGCTATTTGAGCAGTGCTGGCGATGTTGTATTTAGCTTTGTTAGTTCCAAAGCAGGGATAGTGAGTGGCATGAACCAAGGGAAGATTATAAATCAAAACTTTGCAAAGCTTATTATTGAGCATGATCATTTGGATAGTCGTTATTTATGTTATGCATTGAATGAATCTTTCTCAATGAAAAAACAAATGGCAATTTCCATGCAAGGAAGTACTGTACCAAAATTAACTCCTGCGATATTAAAGGAGTTGGAAATTAAGTTACCAAGTATAGAGAAACAACGAATAATTGGAAACTCTTATTTAGTTTTGAGAAAGCGTCAAGCTTTGGCAAAGAAAGAGGCTGAACTTGAAAAACAACTTTTTTTAGAAGTATTGAAACAATTAGACCAATAATAAAAAAGTGAGGAACAAAAAATGGCTGATTTAAATTCAAAATTATTTAGTGCAGCAGACAACTTACGAAGCAAAATGGATGCATCAGAATACAAAAACTACTTACTAGGTTTGATCTTTTACAAGTACTTATCGGATAAGTTATTAGAAAAAGTAGTTGAAATCGCGGATGAATCGCTAGAAGAACACGACACACAAGAGAAACAAACCGGTTTGTATAGGGACTTATTAGCAGATGAGGATATGAAAAATGACTTAATTGAAACGTTGGTAGATACATTGGGTTACGATATTGAGCTAGAGTATTTATTTAATGTATTGGCTAGTCAAGCTAAACAAAATACGTTTCAGTTGAATGACTTGAATAAAGCTTTTATTGATTTATCTACGAAGTATGAGCTATTTAGCGGCTTGTTTGATGATGTGGATTTGAAATCAAAAAAATTGGGATCAGATGATCAACAGCGTAACATTACGATTACAGAGGTGCTGAAGAAATTAAATGACGTAAATGTGATCAAACATGATGGCGATGTTATTGGAGATGCTTATGAGTTCTTGATTGGTCAATTTGCTTCAGAAGCCGGTAAGAAAGCAGGAGAATTCTACACACCTTACCAAGTATCAGTCATGATGGCTCGTATTGCTTCAATTGGTCAGGAAGATAAAAAATTATTTAGTGTATATGACCCAACAATGGGATCAGGCTCCTTGATGTTGAATATTCGTAACTACATAAACCACCCAGATAGTGTGAAATATCATGGGCAAGAGCTAAATACAACAACTTATAATCTAGCGAAAATGAATTTAATCTTACATGGTGTCAAAAAAGAAGATATGCGTTTACGTAATGGGGATACATTAAACAAAGATTGGCCGACTGATGAACCATATACCTTTGACTCTGTCCTTATGAATCCACCTTACTCAGCAAAATGGTCAGCAGATGCAACATTTTTAGATGATTCTCGTTTTAATCGTTACGGAAAGTTAGCACCAAAATCCAAAGCAGACTTTGCTTTTGTATTACATGGGCTCTATCATTTGAAAGATACGGGAACAATGGCGATTGTCTTACCACATGGTGTGTTGTTCCGTGGAGCTACAGAAGGTGTTATTCGTAAGAAATTATTAGAAGATGGAAATATTGATGCCGTAATAGGCATGCCAAGTAACCTATTCTTTGGTACATCGATTCCAACAACAGTCATCATCTTGAAGAAAAATCGTACTACTCGTGATGTTTTATTTATTGATGCAAGTAATGAGTTTATAAAAGGAAAAAACCAAAATAAACTTTCTAAAGAAAACATTACTAAGATTGTTGAAACGTATAAGAAGCGTGAAAATGTGGAGAAGTATGCCCATGTTGCTAGCTTTGATGAAATCAAAGACAATGATTTCAATTTGAACATTACCAGATACGTAGATACCTTTGAAGAAGAAGAACCTATTGATATGGCTTCAATCGGCTCAACGATCAAAGACATTCGAAAAGAAAAAGCAGAACTAGAATCTAATCTTTATAACACGATTTATTCGCTACAATTTGATAAAGAAAACTCAGAATGGATCAAAGGTGCATTAGAGGTGTTTAAACGTGAAAAAAAATAATACACCTGAGGTTCGATTTGCGGGATTTAGTGGGGAGTGGGAAGAGACTAGGCTATCTGATATTGTTAAACTATTTGGTGGAAATGCTTTTAGTAGTTCAGATGCAAGTTCATTTGGAGTGCCGTGGTTAAAAATAGCTAATGTAGGTATAAACGGAATTGATTGGAGTACATCTAGCTATCTTCCTGATGAATTATGGAATAGTTACAAAGATTATCGTTTATATAAAGGTGATTATGTAATGGCGTTAACACGCCCCATTTTGAATCACATTTTAAAAATATCCATTGTTGATAAGAAAGCATTGCTTAATCAGCGAGTTGCAAAATTAATTTTTGCAACAAATGCAGAATATGGTTATCAATTACTACAAAGAAGATCAGTTGTGGACAAAATCGAAAATGAATTAGCGGGCACAGACCCCCCAAACTTAGGAAGTGGGAATTTAAAGAATATTGATATTTCAATACCTCTTAATAAAGATGAACAGTTGAAAATCGGCAACTTTTTCAAACAACTAGACGACACAATCGCTCTTCATCAGCAAGAACTAAACACCCTCAAACAAACAAAACAGGGATTCTTGCAAAAAATGTTTCCAAAAGAAGGGCAGTCTGTACCGGAAGTTCGCTTCCCAGTATTTACTGGAGAATGGGAACTACTGAAGTTGAATGAAGTGGCTGAAATTATCGGTGGTGGAACGCCGAGTACGAATGTTCAAGAGTATTGGGATGGTGATATAGATTGGTATTCACCCGTGGAAATTGGAAAAAAAACATATGCTTCTGGTAGCCGAAGAAAAATAACTGCACTTGGATTAAAAAAGAGTTCTGCTAAAGTACTGCCAGCTGACAGAACTATTTTGTTCACCTCTCGTGCCGGAATAGGAGATATGGCCATCTTAAAGAAAGATGGAGCTACAAATCAGGGCTTTCAATCATTAGTAATTAATAATAATTTCGATACCTATTTTGTTTATTCTATAGGATATAAAATAAAAGAATTTGCATTAAAACATGCATCAGGATCAACTTTTTTAGAAATATCCAGAAAAAATTTAGGGGAAATGCATCTATTTGTACCCTCCCTAGAAGAACAATCCCAAATCGGCAACTTCTTCAAACAACTAGACGACACCATCGCTCTTCATCAACGCGAATTAGATGCCTTAAAAGAAACGAAAAAAGCATTCCTACAAAAGATGTTTGTATAACCAAATAGAAATGAGGGAGAAACACATGACTAAGATACCTCATAATGATGAAGCAGAAGTTGAACGCCGCCTGATTGAAGTTTTAGGAGAAGGCCATAATCAATGGAATTATCGTCCTGATCTAAAATCAGAAAAAGATCTATGGAAAAACTTACGTAAAATAATTACGCAAAATAATTTATCAGAATTTGGGGAGCATCCCCTTTCTGATAAAGAATTTGATGCTATAAAAACTGAACTATTATCGAAAACAAAGACTCCTTTTGAAGCTGCCAAATGGCTTAAAGGAGAAAATGGAATCTCGCGTATAACAATTGAACGTGAAGATGTTTCTCTTGGCTCAATGTCGTTGGTGCTCTACTCAAACCAAGACATAGGTGGCGGGATCTCTACATACGAAGTTGTTCATCAGATTGCGAAAAAAAAGGCAACCGTTGATGATCGTGATCGTCGTTTTGATGTGACGCTCTTAATCAATGGATTGCCAATTGTTCAAATAGAACTGAAACAAACAAGTGCGAAAGACGGTGTGTTCCAAGCCTTCAATCAAGTCAAGAAATACGCAGAAGAAGGACTGTTTAGAAATAATATCTTTTCTACTCTTCAATTATTTGTCGTTTCAAACGAACAAACAACTCGTTATTTTGCCAATGCAATGCCCAAAGACATGCATAAAAAATTTATGTTTAGTTGGCGAACAACAAAGAATCTAAAAGTAGAAAACCTCTATGAATTTGTAAAACAGGTCTTAAATATTCCAGATGCACATCGCTTGATTGCTTATTATACAATTGTCAGTGAAGATCAAGACAATAAAGCTTTAATAGTGTTAAAACCTTATCAAATTCATGCGATTGAAGCCTTGTTTACATCAGCCATGAAACATGAATCTGGATATGTTTGGCACGCGACTGGTTCAGGAAAAACGTTAACAAGCTTTGTTTCTACGAAGTTATTAGCTCGTAAAACTGGTGTAGATCGTACAATTATGCTCATTGACCGAAAAGACTTAGATAATCAAACTACTACGGAATTTACCAAGTTTGCATCCGAGTTTAATACTGGCATTTCTTCTGGTAATGCAAAGTCCAATAGCTTAATTGTCGGAACAGGAAGCGCAAAGGAGTTAAGTAAAACTCTACTATCTGATGCCAATTCTAATACAGTAATTATCACCACTCGTCAAAAATTAGATTCTGCCTTAAGCTATGCCCAAAAACAAGAGAAACAAAAAGGTACTCAGCGTTTTAAGAAACTAGTAGGTCAACATATTGTCTTTATCGTCGATGAATGCCACAGGGCATTAAGTGCTGAAGGAATGAAAGGTATTAAGGAATTCTTTCCAAATTCAACTTGGTTTGGGTTTACAGGTACACCAATATTTAAAGAAAATAAAAAACAAGCTAAAGGCCGCTTACCTCGCACAACTGGTGATCAATACGGAGAAGTCTTGCACACTTACACCATAAAGAATGCGTTAGATGATGGGGCAGTCTTAGGATTTCAAGTAGAGCATGAAGACACGATTGAACCAACTTCACTGAACAATTATATCTTCGATCAACTACGCCAAAATGAAAAATACGTTAATTTAAGTGACGATGAAATTAACGAAATGATCGATCAAATGGCTGGAATAGAAAAGGAAGCATATCTTGAACCATCTTCTTTCGAAAGCGATGAACATATTCAAAAAGTCATTCATAAGATTTTTCGACCTGATAATGCCTATATTAAATTTGATTTTCAGAATGGTCGCCCGCAAAAATCTGCTATTTTAACCACTAGTTCTATTAACATGGCGAAACGTTATTATCAGGCTATTAAGGAAATGACCACAGATCCAGAATGGTTGACGAAAGAATTCGCTGGGCACCCAATTAGAAAGGGGCGTACGATTGAAGATCCAGATTTTCCACGGATCGCCATTACCTATTCAATACAAGAAAACGAAGATAATTCTAAAGAAATTCAAGATGAAATGAAAGGAATTATCAAAGATTATAACAATTATTATCGTACTGCTTGGTCGATAGAAGATATTGAACGATACAATGGCGATATTAACAATCGTTTAGCTCGTAAGAAAGCAGAGTTCAAAGAATTCGGTAAACAAATTGACCTTGTGATTGTCGTAGATCGATTATTGACAGGATTTGATGCACCAACGATTCAAACGTTATTTGTGGATCGAAATTTAAGTTATGCCAATTTAATTCAAGCCTTTTCTCGTACCAATCGTACTTATCCTGGAAAGACAAAAGGATTGATTGTAACATTTAGAAAACCTTGGACAATGGAGCAAAATGTTAAAAATGCGACTAAGTTATATTCTCATGAACAAGAAGAATCAAATCTTGTTTATCCTACTTACGACGAATCGAAGAAACGCTTCAAAAAAGCGCACAAAACATTTGAAACAGTGGCACCCAATCCAACCGATATAGACGAACATTCTTCACTTGAAACCCGGGTTGGATTTGTAAAAACCTTCCAAGAGTTAAACAATGCCTACGCAGCTTTAGTTACGTATGATGATTACAATGATGACATGGAGAAATCAAAAGTACTTCAAGAACAGGTGAAGACCTTAGAAGAATATATTGGCGTGTACAATACGGTAAAGGGTTCGTTAGTCGATGATGAAGGGCGCCAAGGTGGAACGGAAACAGATTTTTCGGACATTGAGTTCTATGGGGAAAATGCGATTAAGATCTATGATATTGATTCGGCCTATATTGACCGATTGCTAGAAACCTATTCAGCAAATAATCAGAATATCCGTGACGAGATCGAAAAAGCACTTCAAAAGATGAAGAAATCAGAAATTGTTAAAGACGTATACCGTGCGATATTAAACGCGATTGATAATAAAGAGATAGATACAGAAGAGGATATTTTTGTAGTAAAAAGAAGTTGCTTTACTGAATCCCGTGATAAAGCGATTGAAGAATTTGCAAATACTTGGTTTGTAAATGAAGGGGAGCTACATTTGTCTGCAGTTCAATACGTGATAGGAACAGAAACCATTCCAAATATTGGCGGCATTATCAACAGCAAGCAATTTGATAAGTATAAAACTGTAAATCCAGATGCAAAACCATTGAAATATGGACCAGAAATGAAGCGTCAGTGGAAAAAGACATTAGATGAAGTCATTGTACCTTTGAATGATGAGTTGAGATAATTTGCATTATTAAAACAAGAGGGTCAAGTCGAAAGGTTCTAAATTCTACTTCTTCTAACTTTGTAAACATGTTCTTTAATCCATATGTAATTTCTTGGGTGAATTATGAGGTTAAGAGGTATTCTTTGTCAAGGTAGATGTTTTTACTAATAAGGCCCTATAAATACAAAAGTCGATCAAATAATGATCGGCTTCATTTTTTGAAGAATAAGTGTCTTAACTTAACAGGTTTAATCAATGAATTTTAATTGTTAACTCCAAATTGCAGCTATATGTAAATAAATTAAAATAATTTTACCACTTATAAATTATCCATAACTTCTTTCCCCCTTTAAAATAGACTTATACCAATTTAAAGGAGGAAGAAACAAGTCATGACTAAAAAATACTGGCTACAAATTTTCACAGGCAATATAACAGAAGAGGGATTATCATTTAAGCAACATGTGCATAAAAGCGAACTAACTAATTTAGAAAAAGTAAAGAATGAATTTGAGGCAATGTATCCGAATTATAAAGTAAATGAGATTCATGAAGGTGAAGAGCCGTTGAAATCATGGATGAGCTTACCGAAATTAGAAGAAGAAAAAGTCGTAAATTAATTTTTTTACACACCTCCTGTCGGGTGTCTTATGAAAAACGGTATCAAAACTTAATAGAAATGATACCGAGCAACTCTTT
>SKOL01000419.1 GCA_007120055.1 Anaerobacillus sp. | reverse complement strand
CCTGGATGGGGGTCACCATGAAAAAAGCCGTCAATTAAAATTTGCTGAAAAATAGCATTCACAACCTTTTCAGCAATTTTATTTCGATTATAGCCCTTTTTCTCTATTTTTTCGATTTCATTAAGCTTAATTGCATCGACGTACTCCATTGTAAGTATTTTTTTGCTAGTAAAAGGCCAATAAACTTTCGGAATATAAATTTTCGGGTCATTTTTAAATTGTTTTGCTATTTTTTCAGAGTTCCTCCCTTCGATCGTATAATCTACTTCGGCGCGAAGTGATTTGGCAAATTCATAGGTAATATCACGTAATTGATACTTAGCGGCCCAATCAAATTTCCGCTCTGCTAACATCGCGATTTCTTGTAAAATCTCTAAATCTGTTTCAATTTTCTTTCGAATGTTCGGGCGCTGAATTTTCACCGCTACTTTTTCTCCTGTTTTTAAAATGGCATAATGTACTTGACCGATGGACGCAGCAGCTAAAGGTTCTTCATGAAACTTAGAAAACACATCGTTAATGTTCTTACCTAGTTCCTCGGTAAAGACTTGCTGAACTTCTTCATACGAAAAAGGGGGGACATCGTCTTGCAGTTTCTCTAGTTCACGAATGACATCCGCTGGAATGAAATCAGATCGAGTACTTGCAATTTGGCCAATTTTAATAAATGTTGGACCTAATTGTTCAAAAAAAAGCCTAAATCGTTCGCCAACTGTTTTAGTTTGTGTATCCTTACTACCTTCAATAAACAGCCTCTTAGGCACACTAAGCAACTCAAGGAGACCTAATTCTTTCATAACAAAGCCAAAACCATTTCGAGTAAACGCGGCGACAATTTCTCGATAGCGTTGAATGTGCCTAATCCTCTTTCTTATGATAAATACCACTCCTTATGCTTTCCCTACGTTCTATATATAATAAATTGATTGACTTTGGCAACGTCCGAGGCTTTATGTACGATCAAATGAACGGGATCGTTAAAAGATCAACGCTTCTCTAATCGTTATGTAAAGCCGGTGCAAAAAACAATCATTTATTCCAACTTTGGTTGCTGCTCTAATGCGTCAAGTCGGCGTTCAATTCGTTGTATATCTTCTTTTGTCGCAAGGTTTAATTCATTTAACATGATGTTCATTCGCTCTTTAATCATTTGATCCACTTCAGTCTTTGCCTCTTCCCCTTTTTGAAGTAGCTCATTTAATACTTCATTCGATTCTTCTTTCTTAATTTCACCTTTCTTAACTAATTCATCAACTAGTGCTTCCATTTGTTCTTTGCTTTTCACCGCTAACCCTAACCCTAGTGCTATTCCTTTACCAAAAATGTTTTTCATTTTATAAAACCTCCAAATGTAAATTTCTTTTTTATATTGCCCTTTTACCGGTGAGTTTACTTATAAAAATTATTGGATAAGACGAGTGTCCACGAGAGAAGGACATTTTCACGATTTGTCCACTGGCGGTGTCAGACACCATGTGAAGTTTTCACATGGTGTCTGACACTATTGACAAACGAGCTATAGAGGAGTAAATTAACATATCATACACACCTATAAATCGCTGAGTCATTTTTGAGCGGGGGAACCATTTTGATAGTTTACTAACTATCTTGGGGTGAATCTTACATATGTAAGAGGGGATACTCTCAGTCCCTAATCCGACAGCTAACCTCGTAAGCGTTACTTTAAGAGAGGAAGGTCAAATAGTCATTTTTCTATTGATCATTCTTCGTAATGGTCTTTTTTGTTGTTCAGTTGGTTTTTTAAAAAAAATATATTACTAGTAGGGGAGTCCTTTAAAATGAAAAAACAGTTCGCTGTCATCGGTTTAGGTCGTTTTGGTGGTAGTGTTTGTAAAGAATTATACAATATGGGACATGAAGTGTTAGCCGTCGATACTGATGAGGACAAAGTAAATGAATATGCTAACTATTCTACACATTCAGTCGTCGCAAACTCGACCGATGAAAATTCACTTCAATCTTTGGGGATTAGAAATTTTGATCATGTTATCGTTGCTATTGGTGACAATATTCAAGCAAGTATTTTATGTACATTACTCTTAAAAGAAATGAATATAAAACAAGTTTGGGTGAAAGCTCAAAATGAATATCACCATAAAGTCGTTGAAAAAATTGGTGCTGATCGCATTATTCATCCAGAGCATGACATGGGAGTTAGAATTGCTCAATACTTAGTATCTGAAAAAATCATTGATTATATCGAACTATCTCCAGAGTATAGCATTATGGAATTAATGGGAACAAAAAAGGTTTCGCACCAATCGATTGCCGAGTTAGATATTCGGGCAAAATTCGGTTGTACGATTTTAGGAATGAAAAGAGGCGAAGAAGTCATCATGTCGCCAACCCCAGATGAAATTATTAAAGAGAATGATATATTAATAGTTATCGGTCACAATAAAGATTTAAAACGTTTTGAAGATGAAGGGCTGTAATACTCAATAAAGATCGTTGTGTTGTTTTATTCATAAAAAGTAGCACATGCCACAAGCGTTATAAAGAACTTATAACGAGCGTATAATGAAATTTTGAAGAACAAGGGGATGCCCCATAAGTATCTACTACCATGCAGAACTTAATAAATATAGACGGAAAATTTTAATATCCGTCTATATTTATTGCCTAACGCAACTTCATATTTATCGCTGTTTAACCTTTTTATACGTCTCTTTATTGCATATGATAAATAACTCCGCATCATCTGGAATGGAATCGTCTAACTTCGAAAAGAGGTTAAAGTCATTCCGGTCTGATATTAAATTTGCTCCTACTTTTTTTAGAGCTTCAAAAGCATCGTTATACGTTTGCCAAGCATCTCGTTTTTTAATTTTCCATAAATCAACACCATTTTTTCTCCCTAGAAGTTTCATCACTAGTTTGCCTGACCCTTTATGAACAGCCGCTTTTGCCATCAAATCAGAAAGTGCTTCATCCGCAATAACGAACTCATCAACATTAGCATGTTGAAAATTCGGGATATGTTTTTCTTTTATTATTTCAACAATTGTATAAATATCTCTGTCCTTTTCAACCGCATAACCTTCAATCGTTGAAACAATAATTAAAGCTTTTCCGTCGGCAGATACGGGATCAATTTCGTTATCTCTTGCAAAAATTAAAACTGCACTAGCATCTAAAATATTCGCTCTTTCTAAGGTGTGCGTATCCGTTGCATCACCGTTGATATAAAATAATTTTTCATGTTCATGTGGTACTTTTGGAATCGTATCAATGACGACAATGCTCGCTTGTTCATCAATTTCTAAAATTTCATTCATCGCATGCTGCGCCTTACTAGACCAGCCTATGATGACGTAGTGCCCACTACCTCTATAACTCAATTTTCCTTCCTCCTTAAGCTTTCGATACATACCAAAACCCTCAACAACTTTACCGATAACAATCGCAATTAATCCGATACCAAAAAAATATAAAAAAAGACCAAAAATCCTTCCTAACGTCGTTTCTGGAACGAAATCACCGTATCCTGTCGTCGTTACCGTCGTCATCACATACCAAAAACCGATAAATGGGTTTTCGAATATTTCAGGCTCTAACCAATGAATGAAAAAAGAACTAAAAATTAAAAAAACAAATGTAAGTAAAAAAAGTGTTATTTTTCTTATTTTCACAACGATCTTCATGAGGTCATAAATTAATAGCATCGTACTAGCCCTCCTTCACTCCTAGTATTTCCAATTTAAGGTGTCAAACACGTTAAAAGGACAAATTCTCATCATGTTCATTCATATCACAAGAAAAGCGACCTATCTCAATATTAGAGACAGATCGCTTCAACGTTTATGGTAGGCCAATTCATGCTTTATTTTATAGACCTTAGCTTCATATCCTGCATTTTGTGGTGATCCTGCTTTGCCGTGTGATATTTTACGAATTCCAAGAAAACCTCATTAAATATTTCCTCGAATTCAGGATCAAACTGTGTACTCATATTTTCTACAATGATCTCATACGCTTTGTCCGCAGTGAACGCATTTCTATATGGTCGACTACTTGTTAGGGCATCAAAAGTGTCCGCAAGTGCGATAATCTTACCATTTATTGGTATTTCCTCTCCCATTAACCCGCTAGGATAACCTTTTCCGTCGAATCTTTCATGGTGATAAAGAATAGAATCAACAATTTCTTTCGGATATTCCAATTCTTGAGCTAGATCGGCTCCATCCTTAGGATGTTTTTTTACGATGTTAAACTCTTCCGTTGTTAACTTCCCATCCTTTTTTAAAATTTCAATCGGTATTTTTATTTTTCCTATATCGTGTAAGATTGAACTAATTTTCAAGCTTTCTAAATCTACGTTATACCCTTTATTTTTCATATATTTACCGATCATCATCGAATACTCGCAAACTCTTACCGAATGCCCTTGAGTATAATCATCTTTTGCCTCAACTGCCATAATTAACGTATTGACCGTTTTTTCGAATAAAAAGTTGTTTTTAGATTGCCTCACTAATAGCTTTAATACATTTCTCAAGAGCAGTAAGTATACTACTAGTAAACTTACTTCGATGAACATCTCTAAGTAACTTGTTGGATAGAAACCGCTAATTAAACCCATAAAAACATATATAAAAAGTGAAAATACCCCTGCTATAAAAAAGAGTATGCGACTATTAAATAATACCGCTAATAGTGGTAAGAAAATAACAATTACTTGGTTAGAATGTGATAAAGGTAACAATATACTAACTGCTAATGTAATGATACACATGTTAATAAATAAAAGGTATTTTTGTAACTTCGCTGAAAAAAAACGATACGTTAACGTATACGGTAAATATCCTAGTAACAGCACAGCAAGGAATTGAAAATATAAACTATCAAATCCTTCGCCTAAAATAATATAAATGAACGTTAAAGTAGTTGCACCAATTAAACATACTATCCATAATAACTTTAAAGCGTTTTCAATCCTTATCGCCATCCCAACAACCCCTATGTAATTTATCCGAATTCTAGTTGTATATTAATTGTAATGCAAAACTATTAATTTCGCATTAAAAATTTAGATTATTGCGAATTTTACACAAGGTGTCTCCCCTGTAAAATAAGTTGTTATAGGAAAATTCACCTTCTTTAATGAATTTCATAATACTCTAAAATGTCGACGAGACGTAGACACGGCACTAAAAAAGCTGTCTCCAAACACTTTGGAGGCAGCTTAAGTATTCAAATTACACTTTACATACCGATTTCAGTTTCTCAATAATCGCATCGGTGACCTCTGTAGTGGAAGAAGTTCCACCGATATCAGCCGTTTTAATACCATCTTCTAAAACGCCTTCAATGGCTTCAAGAACTTTATCACCTAACTCTGTTTCTCCTAGATGATCCAGCATCATTTTTCCCGTCCAAATTTGTCCGACTGGATTAGCAATCCCTTGCCCATAAATATCAGGAGCTGAACCATGAACTGGCTCAAACATCGATGGATATTTCCCATTTAAATTAATATTAGCAGCTGGCCCTATTCCGATACTCCCCATAATCGCTGCACCTACATCTGTTAAAATATCTCCAAATAGATTACTAGCTACGATAACGTCAAAAGTATGTGGTCTAGTAACAAGAAATGCAGCTAAGGCATCAACATGAAAGGAATCACTCTTAATATCAGGATATTTTCCTGACACATCACGAAAAACATCATCCCAAAACGGCATCGAATGGACAATTCCATTCGACTTTGTAGCACTAGCGACATACCCCTGCCTTTGTTCAGCAAGCTTGAAAGCATATTCCATCGCCCGCTCGACCCCTTTTCGCGTAAAAACAGCGTTTTGAATCGCGATCTCATCTGATCCACTATGTATTCTACCACCGACCTCACTATATTCACCTTCACTATTTTCACGAACGACGATAAAATCAAAATCACGTGGGTTCACAAGCGGGGATTGTATTCCTACCAATTGTTTAGCTGGGCGCACGTTGATGACTTGTTCAAAGCCTCGTCTAATTTTCACTAGTAGCCCCCATAAAGAAACGTGATCAGGAACAAGCTTCGGATACCCAACCGCTCCTAAAAAGACTGCATCACTATTTTCCAAGCGTGCGAGCCCATCTTCTGGCATCATTTCATTATGCTCTAAATAATACTCACACCCCCACGGATGTGAGTCAAATTCAAACTTTAAGCCCCCGTGAATGTCAGCTACTGCTCGTAACACTCGTAGCGCCTCTGGCATTACTTCTTTACCAATTCCATCTCCCGGAATAACCGATATATTATACTTCTTCATTTTTTAATTCCCCCTCAATGATAGAATTTAAATACTGTAAATCTCTCTCAATATGAAGTTCCATTAATTCAGAAGCTTCTTTTGATTTTTGACTTATAATTGCTTCATAAATTTCATAATGATCTTCGTAAACTTCTATCTTCCGCCCTTTTTCCCTAGCACTAAATTGTCTATAAAAATTGGTCATTAACCGTAATTGCGTTAACTGTGTCTTTAAGCGGTGATTTTTTGAGATTGTTAAAATAAAGTCGTGAAACTCTTCATTAATAAAAATAAATTGAGAATCGCTTTGTTGATTTACTTGATTGATCGTTGCTTTACTTCTTTTAATGATCTCTTTAAACTGTAACTTTTCATTTTCGGTAATGCTTTCTGCTGCTAATTGCGTTGCAAGTGATTCTAATGCTTTACGGCATTGATAAATCTCAAGCAAATCTTTTTTGGTAGGTGTAAAAATATATAGCTGATTACGCTTTTGTCTCACTAAAAGCCCTTCTTGCTCTAATTTTTGCATCGCTTCCCTAACCGGCCCTCTACTTACATTCAACTTTTTTGCAATGTGAACCTCATTGATTCGCTCGCCAAAAGGAAGTTCTCCTGCTAAAATTAATGATTTCAACTTTTCGTAAACTCGCTTATATAACGGCTTCGGTCTTTGTAATTCCAATGTAAAAACCCCTAATCCATTAATTTATAAAACTAAAATATAATGTTAACTGTTAACAATCAGTATATTCTAAATATTATACGCAATTCAATATTATGTCAATCACTCATTAGTACTTAAATTTCCAACAATAGTAAATAATATTTTTTATAAACTTCTATTGACCAACTTGTATATACAAGTTATAATCTCTATATCGACAACTTGTATATACAAGTTTATTAAAAGCATCGAAATGTAATCGCTATCAGGAGGGGAAAACAAATGGGAAAAATCAATAAAGATATTGTCGAACAAATTGTTCAAGCAATTGGCGGCAAAGAAAATATTTCTTCGGCGACACATTGTGTCACAAGATTACGCTTTGTCTTGCATGACGAAGCAAAAGTCAACAAAGACGAGCTTGAAAGTTTAGAAATAGTCAAAGGAACGTTTAGTTCAAACGGACAATATCAGGTCGTTATTGGACAAGGACTTGTTGATAAAGTTTATAAGCAATTAATTGAGATTACAGGGATTGGCGAAGCTTCTAAAGAAGAAACAAAAGCTGCAGCTGAAAAGAAGATGAACCCATTACAACGTGCGATTAAAACATTGGCTGATATTTTCATTCCAATTTTACCAGCGATTGTCACTGCCGGTTTATTAATGGGGATTAACAACATTCTTACTGGACCTGGAATTTTTTACGATAATCAATCCGTTGTCGATGTTCATCAGCAATGGGCGGACTTTGCAAGCATTATTCATTTAATTGCTAACACTGCCTTCGTCTTTTTACCCGGACTGATTGGTTGGTCTGCTGTTAAAAAATTCGGCGGAAATCCGTTACTCGGTATCGTTCTCGGATTAATGCTCGTTCACCCTGATTTATTGAACGCATGGGCTTATGGAGCTGCTAAAGAAGCAGGAGAAATTCCTTACTGGAACTTGTTCGGCCTAGATATTGCTAAAGTCGGCTACCAAGGACAAGTATTACCAATTTTACTGGCATCTTACGTTTTAGCAAAAATGGAAATTGTGTTACGCAAACGAATTCCTGATGCTTTTCAATTGTTACTCGTAGCACCTATTGCCTTACTTGTCACTGGATTTTTAGCTTTCGTTGTCATTGGACCTGTTACATTTGCAATCGGAAACGGAATTACAGCATTATTTGTAGGGATCTTCGATAACTTTGCTCTTTTAGGTGGTTTATTATACGGAGCGATTTATGCACCATTAGTTATTACAGGAATGCATCATACCTTCTTAGCTGTAGACATCCAGTTAATCGGAACACATGGCGCAACTTTCTTATGGCCAATACTTGCATTATCAAACATTGCACAAGGTTCAGCAGCTTTAGCCATGATGTTTGCGACAAGAGATGAAAAATTAAAAGGATTGTCATTCACATCGTCAGTTTCAGCTTATTTAGGGATTACAGAGCCTGCAATGTTCGGAGTAAACTTACGCTTTAAATACCCTTTCATTTGTGCAATTATAGGCTCAGCGATTGCTGCGATGTTCATTACGGTAAATAAAGTATTAGCATTGTCGATTGGGGTTGGAGGACTACCAGGAATCTTCTCAATCGTTCCTGATAAGTGGCTACCGTTCTTTATCGGTATAGTAATCGCGATCATTATTCCATTCGTACTAACGTACACAGTGGCCAAATTCAAAAAGCAAGCTTAAGAAAAAGATGGCTAAAACGCACGAAAATATATCTACCCTTTTAAAAGTAATAAAACAATAAAAACGATGAGGTTGTCCCAAAAAGTGTCTTACATCTAACAACGTTTTGCACAAATTATAGACAGATTAAAAACGTCTATATTTAGTAAGTGTTGCCTGGTGTCCAACACTTTTCGGGCAACCCCATTGTCTTTTCATTTATTAAAACTATATTTATAACCGGAGTGATTTTATTATGATTCGAAATGAATGGTGGAGAAAAGCAGTTGTTTATCAAATATATCCTAAGAGTTTCAACGATACTACAGGAAACGGTGTCGGTGATATTCAAGGAATTATCGATAAGCTAAATTATTTGAAAAAGCTTGGAGTTGACGTTATTTGGTTAACACCGATATATG
>SKOL01000469.1 GCA_007120055.1 Anaerobacillus sp. | reverse complement strand
GACCTAAAGTTTGACCTTCAGCGTCGATAACATACCATTTACGATCAGTTTCGTTTGGCTTTGCCATATATGTCGTACGCATGCTTTGTTTCCCTCCTAAAGCTTTCACATTCAAAATTAATATTTTTTCTTTCAACGTGTCTAAAGTAACATTCTACAACCCGGGGCTAGTGGGTTTTAGAAATACCATAGATCATCTTATAACATCTAGAGCACAATGTCAACAAAATGTTACACTAGGATCAGTTGTTATAATTTACTTGCCATAAAAATAGGCCATGACCAGGTGCCGTATGACCAGCACGCTCTCTGTCTTTACTACTTAATACGGCAACAATATCTTCTGAATTTCTTCTTCCCCTACCGACTTCAAGTAGTGTTCCGACTAGGATCCTTACCATATTACGTAAAAAACCATCGCCTACGAAGCGAAACTCTAGTTCATCTTCGTGTTCAATAATATCAATAGAATAAATCGTTCTCACTTTGTCTTCTTTGTCAGTCTTAGCTGAGCAAAAAGACGTAAAATCATGAGTGCCTAAACATTGATGTGCAGCCTTAACCATGTTTTCAACTGATAATTGATAAGGATAAAAATAACGGTAGTGTCGTCGGAAAATATCTATTCGTCTCCCCCGTTGTACGAAATATCGATATTCTTTACTAACAACATCGAACCGGGCATGGAAATCGTCGTTTGCTTCAATTATTTCGATCACAGAGATATCAGCGGGAAGGACCGTTTGAAGGGCATTATGCCATCGTTCCAACGGAATTTGAAGTGGTGTATCAAAATGAAACACTTGTCCTTTTGCATGAACTAACGTATCTGTCCTTCCTGAAGCGTATATTTTTATTTCTGAACCTTTATGAAGCTTTTTTAAGCCATTTTCAATTTCTGCTTGAACCGTTCGTCCTTTAGGTTGAATTTGAAATCCATTAAAAAAGGTGCCATCATAAGCTATTTTACATTTAATTCTTTTCACTTCTACACAATCCTCTCAAGAAAAGCGTAAGCGTATTAGTGGCTAGGCGCTAAAACTAGACCACTTTTTTAAATAAACGCTTACTTAAATTATGACCTTAAAAAAAGTAAGATAAAACCAATTGTAGTCATTGTTAGTACGGCCATAGTATCTTTTTTCATCCATACAAGTTCTCTCAGTTTCGTCCTTCCTTCACCACCCCGATACCCTCTGGCTTCCATCGCGGTAGCTAAATCTTCGGCACGGCGAAACGACTGCATAAACAGTGGAACTAACAAAGGGACAATCGCTTTTATACGCCTTGTAATGGGGCCCCCTGTAAAGTCAACTCCTCTAGCCATTTGTGCCTTCATTATTTTTTCGGTTTCTTGTAATAAAGTAGGAATAAACCGTAAAGATATTGACATCATTAACGCTAATTCATGGACTGGTACATTAAATCTTCGTAATGGACCAAAAATACTTTCTAAGCCATCTGTCATTTGAATCGGTGCTGTCGTTAATGTTAATAAGGTTGTCATCATAATTAATAACAATAATCTAAACGCAATAAATAACCCTTGTATAATTCCGCCTAAATAAACTTCAAACCAACCGATCGCAAATAATAATTCGCCTTCTTTTGTAAAGAAGGCATGAAGAATAAACATGGCAATAACTAACAGAAAAACCGGTTTCATTCCTTTATAAATATAGTTTGGAGAGACGTTAGAAACAAGCATTGCCACTAAAACAGCTAGAAATAATATTAAATACGTCAACCAATTATTAGCTAAAAAAACAATCAGAACGAATAAAAATGTTGCTGTTAATTTACTACGAGGATCAAGGTCATGGATAAAAGAATTCCCTGCTACATATTGTCCGATGATTATATTTTGAAACACGTTATATAGTCTCCTTCTTTAATAACGTCGTAATTGTATCTACTAAGGCTTCTTTCGTAAAAATATTTTTAGGTAAGTCCGTCTTGAAGCTTTCCTCAATCATCATTGCTAATTGTAGCGTTTCTGGAACATTAAGACCTATTTTTCTAAGTTGCTCCGGAAACTTAAATATTTCTTCTGGAGGTCCTTGCATAACGAGAGACCCTTTGTCCATCACCACGACTAAATCCGCATATGCCGCCGCAAATTCCATAGAATGTGTGACTAAAACCGTCGTTAAACTTTCTAATTTATGTAAAGAAGTGAATAACTCCATCATCTCACGCCGCCCAATCGGATCTAGCCCTGCTGTAGGCTCGTCCAATACGAGAACCTTCGGATGATTTACTAAAACTCCAGCAATTGCGACACGTCGTTTTTGCCCCCCACTAAGGTCAAACGGTGACTTCTGTAGTAGCTCCTGATCGAGTTTTACTAACGGTAGTATGTCACGTGCTTTCCTAAAAGCTTCCTCTTTCGTACACCCAAAGTTTAGTGGTCCAAATGCAATATCCTTTTCTACTGTTTCATCAAAAAGTTGGTGTTCTGGGTATTGAAAGACCATACCGACTAATTGACGCAATTTATTAAGTTGTTTATTTTTTTTATTTGCCTCAATGAAGAAATTACCTATTTGAATAGAACCTTTTGTTGGCTTTAATAGTCCATTTAAATGTTGAGCCATTGTTGACTTCCCTGAACCTGTGTGACCAATAATAGCAACAAACTGTCCTGACTTAATATGTAGATTAATATTATTTAATGCTTGATGTTCAAATGGAGTATTAGGCATATAAACATGCTCTAAGTTTTTAATCTTAATTTCCATAACTCATTCACCAAATCTTCCTTTGTTAAGCATGCATTCGATAATTGATAACCTTTACTTTTTAATTGCTTTTGGACTTCAAGAGAAAAAGGTAATTCTAACCCTGCCCCTATGATCTCTTCGGTCTGTTGAAATACATATTGCGGTGTACCATGAATTTTGATATTTCCTCTATTCATAACGAAAACTATATCAGAATTTACCACTTCTTCTAAATCATGGGTGATATTAATTACAGTTATCCCGTCCTCTTTTTTGAGCATTCTAACTGTTTCTAATACTTCTTGCCTTCCTATTGGATCTAGCATTGATGTAGCCTCATCTAGAATAATGATCGATGGGCGCATTGCAAGTATTCCAGCAATTGCTATCCGCTGTTTTTGACCACCAGACAAACGGTGTGGCTCGTATTCGGTATACTTCTCCATATTTACACGTTTAAGCGCCCATTCAATTCTTGCTACCATTTCTTTAGGTGGAATACCGATGTTTTCGAGACCGAAAGCAACATCATCTCTTACGGTTGTTGCAACCATCTGGTTATCAGGATTTTGGAACACCATGCCAACTTTTTTTCGAACTTCCCATATATTTTCTTCGTTAACCGTGTCTAAACCTTCAACCAAAACAACATTTGATTCATAAGGAATAAGAAGCGCATTTAAGAATTTTGCTAATGTCGATTTACCAGACCCATTATGACCAACAATCGATACCCATTCGCCTTCATGTATAGTCAAATCAACATTACTTAAAACCTCGTCACCGTCTTCGTCATATTTAAAAGATAAACCGTTAATTTGAATTAACTCTTTCTTCATCGAGTCACCTTCTTCTTTAATGTACAATTTACAATTAAAAAACCGTCACCATCTAATATGGAAAAGGCGGATAATTTCCTTCTCTTCGCAGTGAAGCAACTGACCTCAATCACATCGTGAGGTACATCTTAGAATTTACTTCAAGCAGTTTTGCGACGAGTAACCGCAGGAGCACTTCTAGCGAATCTCAGAGGCTCGTTCACGAAATCATCCGCCTTTTTCATACAAAACAACGTAGGGTTGCTCTCAATAATTTTACATTTTAAATTGTAAATTGTACATTGTCTTCGAAGCATTACTTAATAACTCAAACCTCTTCACTCAAAGCTAAATAAAAAAGGACTAGACTAAAGAATTTATCTTCGTCTTGCCCTTTAATAGATGTAGTTATTAAACTAGCTCGATGATAACCATTGGTGCTCCGTCTCCACGACGCGGTCCAAGTTTTAAAATACGAGTGTATCCACCTTGTCTTTCTTCATAACGTGGTGCAATGTCAGCAAATAGCTTTTGAATTGCATCTTGACCTGATTCTTGATCAGCTACTTCACGACGAACAAATGAAGCCACTTGACGTCTAGCATGAAGATCGCCACGCTTACCTAGTGTAATCATTTTTTCAACGATTGAACGAAGCTCCTTCGCTTTCGCTTCTGTCGTTTCGATTCTTTCGTTAATGATTAAGTCAGTTGCTAAATCACGAAATAATGCCTTTCTAGCAGAGCTATCACGGCCTAATTTTGCGTATGCCATTAGAGATTCCCTCCTTTTTTATTTGAAGTAAGAAGAGATATCGTGCTGTTGTAACTCTTCTGTTCAAGTTATATATATTTTATTAGACAATTCTCAAGCATTTATGAGTATCTATCTATTAGTGAGTAATGACTACTCTTCCATTCGAAGACCGAGTCCTAGTTCTCCAAGCTTTTCTTGTACTTCTTCTAAAGATTTACGTCCAAGGTTACGAACTTTCATCATATCTTCTTCGGTTTTGTGTGTTAATTCTTGTACAGTATTAATACCTGCACGCTTTAGGCAGTTGTATGAACGAACAGACAGATCTAGTTCTTCTATCGTCATCTCAAGGACTTTTTCTTTCTGATCCTCTTCTTTTTCCACCATTATTTCAGCATTTTGTGCTTGGTCAGTTAAACCTACAAAGATATTTAAATGCTCTGTTAAAATCTTTGCGCCAATAGATACAGCTTCTTCCGGACGAATACTTCCATCAGTCCATACGTCAAGGGTAAGTTTATCATAGTTGGTCACTTGACCTACACGAGTATTTTCCACTTGATAGTTCACTCTAGATACAGGTGTGTAAATAGAATCAATTGGAATTACTCCAATAGGCATGTCTTCTTTCTTATTCCCATCAGCTGGAGCATATCCACGACCACGACTAGCAGTTAAACGCATATGGAAATGGGCACCCTTTGAAAGAGTTGCAATATGCAAATCTGGGTTTAGAATATCAACATCACTATCATGAGTAATATCTGCTGCTGTAACTACGCCTTCACCTTGAACATCTATCTCTAATGTTTTTTCTTCATCAGAGTAAATTTTAAGAGAAAGCTGCTTTAAATTTAGAATGATTGAAGTTACATCTTCTACGACACCTTCAATGGTGGAGAACTCATGGAGTACTCCATCAACTTGGACTGCTGTTACAGCTGCACCTGGTAATGATGATAATAAAATACGACGTAAAGAATTTCCTAAAGTCGTACCATATCCTCGTTCAAGTGGCTCAACAACAAATTTGCCATATTTAGCATCGTCACTGATTTCAACCGTTTCTATCTTTGGTTTTTCAATTTCTATCATTAAACAAACCCTCCTTCAAAACGTCGAAACTCCGGCTGACTCCTCGTGTCCAACCGGAATTCCCCATTAGGTAGTTCTGAGCCGTTCATACCTAATTGAGTCAACTACTGTAAGAACCGTACTATAATTAGTTTGAAAATAACTCTTACACATTATTGACAATTCAAGGAAATCTATACAATATTTCGATTTCTTTTTTTATACGCGACGACGTTTTGGTGGACGGCAGCCATTATGTGGAACTGGAGTAACGTCACGAATCATGCTTACTTCAAGTCCAACTGCTTGTAATGAACGGATAGCTGCTTCACGGCCAGCGCCTGGTCCTTTTACAGAAACCTCAATTGACTTCATACCGTGTTCCATTGCTGCTTTTCCAGCAGTTTCTGCTGCCATTTGTGCAGCAAATGGTGTTGATTTACGAGACCCTTTAAATCCTAAACCACCAGAACTTGCCCAAGAAATTGCGTTTCCTTGTGTGTCAGTGATTGTCACGATTGTATTGTTAAAAGTTGAACGGATGTGTGCTACACCAGTTTCAATATTTTTACGGGCGCGACGTTTAGGACGAGTAGTTTTGCCTTTAGCCATTCTATGCTACCTCCTTTACTATTTCTTTTTGTTTGCTACAGTACGACGAGGTCCTTTTCGTGTACGAGCGTTATTTTTTGAGTTTTGACCACGAACAGGTAAACCACGACGATGACGAATACCACGATATGATCCAATTTCAATTAAACGTTTAATGTTTAAAGAAATTTCACGGCGAAGGTCACCTTCTACTTTGAAACCATCGACGATCTCACGGATTTTACCTAATTCTTCTTCTGTTAGATCACGAACACGAGTATCTTCTGAAACGCCTGCTTCTGCAAGAATTTTTGAAGCTGTTGTTTTACCGATCCCGAATACGTATGTTAAAGACACAACCACGCGCTTGTCACGAGGAATGTCTACACCAGCTATACGTGCCATTTAAACCTGCACCTCCTTATTGTTAACCTTGTTTTTGTTTATGCTTAGGGTTTTCGCAAATAACCATTACCGTACCTTTACGACGGATAACTTTGCACTTTTCACAAATCGGTTTGACTGATGGTCTTACCTTCATGTTTTTTACCTCCCTATTACTACGGAGTGCCTTCACGTTTTTAATATGATGTTCAAAAATTCCGGGAACGATAGTCTGCGAATTTCTTTGTCAACTCGCTGCTCCGTTACTCACGTATGGTTTTATACGTTCCGTTACTCGCAGCTTCGTTTCCGCGAAATTCTTGCCTCTCGTTGTCCTCATTTTTGAACAGTTATTTTATTTATATCGATACGTGATACGCCCACGTGTTAAGTCATACGGTGACAATTCAACAGTTACTTTGTCTCCTGGTAATATACGAATGAAATGCATACGAATTTTACCTGAAACATGAGCTAGTATTTTATGTCCATTTTCAAGTTCTACTCGGAACATGGCATTGGGTAGCGGCTCTATAACCGTACCTTCTACCTCGATTACATCTTCTTTGGCCATGAATTTACTCTCCTTCCATCAGTAAATTATTTTCGTTTATAAACGTGGAAATTGCATAACGCAACTTCGCATTGGTTACACGTCCAGTTTGTTCAATACTATTTTTAACCTCGGGGGATACAAACTCATAAAGTTGTAGGTGGCTGACGTTTTTCTTCTTTGAACGATCCACTTTTCTTTTATCACCATCGGCAATATATACAAAACGAGAATCTTCAATTCCAATGATACATGCAACTCCACCAGCATCTCTACCTTTTAATATCCGTACCATTTGACCGACTTGCGGTACCGAAAGGGGATCCATCATAATTAGTCACCATCACCTAGGCTTTCGTTAAAATTTCATACCCTGTGTCCACAATTGCAATAGTATGTTCAAAGTGAGCACACATTTTTCCATCAGTAGTTACAACCGTCCAATTATCAGGAAGAGTACGTACGTATCTTTTTCCTGCATTAATCATTGGTTCAATTGCCAATACCATTCCAGGTTTTAACCTTGGCCCTTTACCAGGTGGTCCAAAGTGTGGAATTTGAGGATCTTCATGTAAGTTTTGACCAACCCCGTGGCCAACATACTCACGAACAACGGAGAAGCCGTTTGACTCAACATATGTTTGGATCGCATTAGATATATTCGACAACCTTTCACCAGGTTTTGCTTCTGCTAAACCTCTGTATAAAGATTCTTCAGTTACATCCATTAGCTTTTGGTTTTCTTCTGAAATATCACCAACTGCATACGTCCATGCCGAATCTCCATGATAACCATTATATTGAGCTCCAATGTCAATACTAATGATATCACCGTCTTTTAAAACTCGTTCTCCTGGAATTCCATGCACCAATTCTTCATTTACTGATGCGCAAATACTTCCGGTAAATCCATTATAGCCTTTAAAAGATGGAATCGCATCATGCTGTCTAATAAACTTTTCAGCAATTGAGTCTAATTCCTTCGTAGTAATACCTGGCTTTATAAATTTCTTTAATTCTTGATGGGTTAGTGCAACGATCTTACCGGCAACACGCATAATGTCTAATTCTCGAGGCGTCTTACATATAATCATGCATTAATCCCTTTCAGTAATTGATCTATATCTTCAAACACTTTACCAATATCTTGGTTACCATTAACACGTTTTAAATATCCTTTTTCAGAATAAAAATCGAATAATGGTTGTGCTTGTTTTAAATTAACTTCTAAACGATTAGCAACTGTTTCTGGCTTATCGTCGTCACGCTGAATTAATTGACTACCGTCCTTATCACAAATACCCTCCACTTTTGGTGGATTAAACTTCATGTGATAAGAGGCACCAGATGTAGGAGAAACCCAACGTCCAGTTAAGCGTTCAAAAAGCTCATCTTTCGGTACTTCAATATAAAGTACAGCGTCAAGTTGGCGCCCCATTGAAGATAACATTTCTTCTAGTGCTTCTGCTTGTGCAACAGTTCTAGGAAATCCATCAAGTAAAAAGCCTTTTTTACAATCTTCTTCACTTAATCTTTCTCGAACGATACCGATCGTTACCTCATCAGGAACAAGATTTCCAGCATCCATAAATGCTTTTGCTTTTAATCCTAATTCGGTACCACCTTTAATCGCTGCACGAAACATGTCTCCAGTAGAAATGTGCGGAACGTGATAATTATCAACAATTTTTTCAGCTTGAGTACCTTTACCAGTACCCGGAAGACCCATTAAAATAAGGTTCATTCAAATCCCCTCCATCGTCCTTTTATTTACAACTTGGGCATATGGGAAGGTATTGCTCCCCAATGCCTACATTACTTAATAAATCCTTTATAGTGTCGTTTAATTAATTGACTTTCAATTTGTTTCATCGTATCTAATGCTACACCAACAACAATTAACAATCCAGTACCGCCAATTTGAACTGCCGGTGGTAAGTTCGTTAGTGCTGTAAAGAACACTGGGATGATCGAAATTGTCGCTAAGAAGATAGCACCAACAAATGTTAAACGATACAAAATTCTAGTTAAGTAAACTTGAGTTGTTTTACCGGGACGAATGCCAGGGACATAGCCACCTTGCTTTTTGAGGTTTTCTGCCATCTGCTCTGGATTAACTTGGATGAACGTATAAAAAT
>SKOL01000437.1 GCA_007120055.1 Anaerobacillus sp. | reverse complement strand
GTGATTCTGTGGCGCTTACTGTAGGAGAAAGCGCAAAAGCGGTTGAAGAAGCTTACGATGTGACGTTAACTAATAATACGGCAACTTTAAAAGGTGTAGTATCTCGCAAAAAGCAAATTGTTCCAGTGTTAACTGATATCTTTAATAAAATGTAATAAAAAAGGAGCATGGTCACTTTAGGTGGCCTGCTCTTTTTTTTGCTGTTTTCTTCCTTCATACATATTTAGCTTTCGTTATCAACTGATAAGAAATTGCACTTTTTACCATAAATAAAACGCTTTGACATAGAAGAAAATATGAAATAACAAGTAAAGGAGGTATTAATAATGAGAAAACGAAATATCATACTAATTTTAATGTGTATATACTTACTGGCACTCGTTGGTTGTGGAGTTGGTGGCGCTGGTCTAGAAACGCGAGACCATCATTTAGGAAGAGAGTATCAGGCGGAAGGAGAAATGGTGAATCCAAATCCGTATGCAACAATTTCGAGTGAGAATACAAATGTACCAAGTGATCAATTTCCGCATACGAAAGCAGTAGAAATTCAAAAAGCAAAATATAAATTTGTTGTTGATGATGGTCAAGAGCACCAACATAACATACAATTTCAACTTCCTGGGGGTGCTCCTGGTCAAGAGGGGCCGGGAGATGAGCAACCAACACCTACAGAGCGTGAAGGTGCAGGAGAGCAACCACAGGAA
The DNA here is from genome assembly GCA_007120055.1 of Anaerobacillus sp. The sequence continues at coordinate 8,382 of SKOL01000437.1, read as the reverse complement.
CGTCAGTGGGCAGAAGAGCAAGCACAACCTGCAGAGCCTGAAAGAGCAGAAGAAAGGCAACCTGCAGAACCTGAAAGAGCTGATGAACAACCGGAAGAAGGCCAGCCAGAATTTACAACACCAGATGAAGAAGAGACGAGAGAAGATGCCCCTGCAGAAGGTATTAACGAGTTTGAATCTAGAGTAATTGAGTTGACAAACGTCGAAAGAAGAAATAATGGATTGTCAGACTTACAAGCCCATGGTGATTTAAGTAATGTCGCTAGAACAAAATCTAACGATATGCAAGAAAACAATTATTTCTCGCATACAAGTCCAACTTACGGCTCTCCTTTTGACATGATTAGAGACTTTGGTGTTTCTTATAACGCAGCGGCTGAAAACATCGCCCAAGGTCAACAATCGCCAGAACAAGTCGTACAGTCGTGGATGAACAGTGAAGGGCACCGCCAAAATATTTTAAATGGAGATTTTACGCACATAGGTGTTGGTTACAATGAAAATGGACATCACTGGACACAAATGTTTATAAGTCAATAAAGTGAATTTCATAATTACGAAAAATGAGCCACATCACGCAATATATAATTTATGAATGGTTTTGACGCAACTATATATTGATCTTAGTGGCGGAAAGAGGCTGGGACAAAACAAAGTGTCAGACACTTTTGTCCCACCCTCAAATAAAATTTTTAAAAAAACTAAGGTTTTGACAATTCGTCGCAAAAGCCTTAGTTTTTTTATATTTATAAAATTTATTTAGTGCACTTAAAAATTCGGTACCCTAGCCGTTCCTTATATTTTTGAAGTAACTTAGCGTGGGATTCAAAAATTTGAAACAATTCAGGATTAAGATGTTCTGATGGGTCATGTTTTTCTGAGGCTATATTTTGCTCTGTTTCGTTGATATCTTCTTCAGCTACGACGCTTGAAAAACCGTGATTAGTGAGTTTCTTTTTCCATTCTGTAACTGATAAAATATTTTTAAGCCCGTAAAGTTTTTTAATTTCATCTTTTTCATTATCGGTAAGCACATCTTCGGAGACGAGTTCAATTGAAATAAATTTTCCTTTGTGCTTTAACTTATTGGAAATTTCTTTCAATGATAAATCTAAGTTGGTAAAAGCGATCACGGATTCAGCAATTATAAAATCAAATGTTTCCTTTTTAAACGGAAGTTTCTCTGCAGTTCCATTAATAAGGTTAACTTTTAAATTTTCTCTATTAAATCGCTTTTGAGCTTTTGTGATCATAGTAGGATGGCAATCAATGGCAGTGACGTTGCCTTTGTATTTTTTAGCTAAAAAAGCAGGCGTTCGTCCAGTACCGCAACCTATATCTAAAATTTGCGAATTTCGTTCAATTTTTTCATTATCTAAAATACTTTTTGTTAACATAAACCCGCCGGGATGAGCGCTACTAATACCTAAGTAAGCTAACATGTCAGTATAACTAAATTTTTTCATGTATCAGTCACCTTTCCATCATTTTAGAAGTCAGAAGTTTAAATTAATCATTAACTAATCCAATAGTTAGTCAAGTTTCTTTATAACTTATGAAATTTTAAAACGAAATGGAACAAGGTGAACGAAAAATTGTTTTTACATAAGCTCCGACTTATTCTCCAACGAGTGTAGAATATAGCCGTTTGGCAATTCTCTGGTCAGATGTTCCTTGAACTAGTAGTCGGGCGTTTTTAAATAAAGAAAGTCGATAGCCTTCGTAGGTTAACTTTAACAAATATGGTGTTTGTTTTACTTCTCCTAATTTGGCCCACTTTTTATAAAAGTCATTAAAAATAATTTCTTTTGATGCCATTGGTGCGATTTGAATGGCATTTCTGCCACATAACGAAGAAACTAATTGTGTATGTACATCCGATAAAAACTTAAAATCCTTCTTTTGGCAGCATGGGCAGTCTTCATTCAACGATAGTTGGAAGGGAAATAATTCAAAGTCATTTTTCCACACATCTAATTGGATCATTTCTTCTCTAATAAAAGTTCGGTCTTCAATTAAAAGTTTCAATGCTTCTGTTACTTGATAAGAAGCGATCACATGTACGACAGTGCTTAATACACCAACTGAATCACAAGTTTCGGCATGCCCAGTTTCTACGTCAGGGAATAAGCATCTAAAACAAGGGGTTATATTTGGGATAATCGTTGTCGTCATTCCTCTTGAATGAACAACTCCTCCGTAAATCCAAGGTATCTCTAATTTAATACTAACGTCATTGATAAGAAATCGCGTACTCATATTGTCAGTTCCATCTAAAATTAAATGAGACCCTTCCACAATATCTTCAATATTGCTAGCATTTAAATCTTCAATATATGGTTTTATTTTAACTGAAGAGTTGATGATGGATAATTTATTTTCGGCTGCGATTACTTTTGGTAAGTGATTTGCCGCATCTTTTTCATCAAAAAGCATTTGACGTTGTAAATTGCTTTCTTCTACAAAATCACGATCTACTAATCTAACTTCACCAACGCCTGCCCGAACAAGATGATTGGCAAGAGCAGTTCCTAACGCCCCGACCCCAATAATCGTTACAATTTTTTCACTTAGTTTTTTTTGACTACTTTCTCCTTCAGGCCAAAATAAAAGTTGACGTGAGTATTTATTGTTAACTTTGTCCATTGTCAAAACCTCCTTGAGGTCTATTTGTAGTTAAAACATCATATTAATGAGTGAATTTCATAATCACCTAAATTGAGCCATATCAATCTATATGTAGATGCGAACGACTTAGAGCGACTACATTTAGTTACTTAATGGCGATAATAATGAATAATGAAATTCATTATAATAGATTTGTGATAAGTTTATCTTAAAAAATTTGTAAGATAAAGAGGAAAAAGGCAGGTTTTAGCGAATTAGTTAAATGTTTCACAAAATAAAAAGTTTGGGGAGGTTATTTAATGAATTTAGGAGGTTATCGTAATCACGAAGCTTGGGTTAACTTAACAGAAGGTACCATTGAGTATCGCAAGTTAAATGAAGCGGATGTGAAAAAATACGTTGGTGCACGTGGGTTAGGTGTGAAGTATATGGTTGATCATAAAGTATATGACGCTGACCCGTTATCCCAAGAAAATATGTTAGCTGTTTTGACGGGACCTTTAACAGGAACAAGGATTCATATGAGTGGCCGACTTTGTACAGTAACACGTTCTCCATTAACTGGAACCGTCACGGATTCACATATGGGTGGCTGGACTGCAGCAAGGTTAAAATGGGCTGGCTTTGACAATCTAATTTTTACTGGAAAAAGTGAGAACCCTGTGTATTTGTATGTTGAAGATGGAAAAGCCGAGTTAAAGGATGCTTCGAACCTATGGGGGAAAACTACCCGCGAAACAATTAACGCATTACAACAACTTTACGGAGATAAAGATACAAGTGTAATGTCTATTGGTCAAGGTGGAGAAAAACTAGTTCGCTATGCTGGATGGATGAATGAAGATGATCGCTCGGCTGGGCGAGGTGGAACAGGAGCTGTAGCCGGTTCTAAAAACTTGAAAGCGATCGTTATTAAAGCGACGCAAAAAGGTAATATGCCAGAACCTGCATTACCAGAAAAGTATCCAACAGCTATAAAAAATGGTTTGACAGCAATAAATGAAGGCGCTTTAACGGCTCCAAATAAAGGTGGTTTATCAGTATATGGGACAAATGTATTGATGAACATTATGAATGAAGTAGGAGCTCTACCGTATAAAAACTCACAAGAATCTTATTTTGACAAAGCAGATGAAATTAGTGGAGAAGCTATTCGTGATGAACTTTTGGTAGCTGAACCAACATGTCATGCTTGTCCTGTAGCATGTAAAAAGGAAGTAGAAGTGAAAGATGGTAAATATAAAACTAGAACAGAGAGCTATGAATATGAGTCAGCTTGGGCGCTCGGAGCAAACTGTGGGACTTCAAATAAAGAAGCGATTGCTTATCTAATTAATCAATGTAACGATTATGGAATTGATACTATTGAATTAGGCAACACCTTATCTATGGCTATGGAAGCTTCTGAAAAAGGCTTAATTGATGAGAAAATTGACTGGGGCGATGTTGATAAAATGATCGCTTTAACCGAGCAGATAGCAGATCGTGATGGCATCGGTGACATTTTAGCTGAAGGCCCTGGAAATGCAGCGGAAAAATTCGGTAACCGTGATTTAGCAATGGTTTGTAAAAATCAATCTATCCCTGCATATGACCCTCGTGGTGTCCAAGGAATAGGTTTAGCTTATGCAACGAGTAACCGTGGTGCTTGTCATTTAAGAGGTTATACGATCGCAGCTGAAATCGCAGGAATTCCAGAAGCAGTAGATCGCAACAAAGTTGAAGGAAAAGGCGAACTTTTAAAAATATTCCAAGACTTACATGCATTCTCTGACTCTCTTGATCTTTGTAAATTCTCTTCATTCTCTGAAAACGCTGATTTATATGCAGAACAATATTCAGCAGTCGTAGGTATTGAGCTTACTGGTGATGATATTATGAAGATCGGTGAAAGAGTATACAACATTGAGCGCTACTTTAATAATCAAGCTGGTTTTGATGGGAAAGATGATACATTACCAGAGCGCTTCTTAAAAGAGCCGGCAACTGGCAACTCTAAGGGTGAGATTAGCCACCTAGCTGAAATGTTAAAAGAATACTATGAAGTAAGAGGCTGGGAGAACGGTTTAGTTACGAAAGAAAAACTAAAAGAGCTTGAAATTGAAGAAAGTATTGAAGCATAAATAAGAAAAGAGGGTGGGACAAAAGTGTCTGACACCACGCGGATCCTACTAAATATAGACGTAAAGATTTATCATATGTCTATATTCGGTGTCTAGCGGTGTCTGACACTTTGTTTTGTCCCAACCTCTTTTTGATCAGTTTAAAAACTGGTGATGTTAACCACCTGCACGAAATGTTTTTTTACGAAACTTTGTAATAACCCCTTCTAAAGTTGTGGAGTCAATGGCTTCAAAAGTAACGAATACTTTAGGGATATTTGATTGAAACATACGAAAGCTTTCTTCACTAGACAATTTACATGACCAGCCGTTCCCTTTATATGAGGAAGTACTTGTAGAGTCTTCTTTTGAAGCACCGATTTGAAGTAAGTACTTACTAAGTTCTACTCGAGATATTCCCCTAATTTCTAACTGCTTTTTTATCATTAGCCACCTGCTACAGGAGGGAACAAAGCAACTTCATCGGTTTGTTTTACATTTGTACTTAAACCATCTAAATGGATAATATTCTTCCCGTTGATAAATACGTGCACGAGTGGCTTAAGCTTGCTTTCTTCGATAAATAGTTCTTCTCTCATTAATGGGAAATCCTTAATAAGTTCGTCTAAAACTAATTGAATCGGCTGTTCACCTTCAATTGATAAAGTGACGGTCTTCCCGCCACAAATTTCTCGGAAATTAGCAAATACTTTAATTAGCAACTGTATCACTCCTTTTTATCATTATTATAAATAAATGTAAATTTGACAATATGTTTACTAGAAAAAAATTTTGTTTTCGATACAAGGTGTTCATGCTGGTATATTACCATCATCATCAAAGGTGAAAAAGGCGGATGATTTCCTTCACTTCGCCGTGATCTTCTCGCGAATCTCAGACGCTCGTTCATGAAATCATCCACCTTTTTTCATAAAAAACGTTCATGACGAAGCATCGTCACCATCTAATATGTAAAAGAACGTGCAATTTCCCTCTCTTCGCTTTAAACTTCTAGTGAATTTTAGAGGCTCGTTCAGGAAATTACTCGTTCTTTTTTTACAAAACTATTATGAAGTTGTAGTTTCACCGTTTAGAATGTAAAAGCCCAGAACTAATCTTTCCAACTAACCAACAAACTAACAAACAAACTTTTATTAAGCAACTTTCTTTTTAGTATTAATATCAGAAACGTCTTTTTTTGTTGCATTTTTAATGGCGTACGAACTGAAAAATACACCGATAAGGATATATGCAAGCACATAGTCATAAGCTGCCCCTAATGTTAGTTGTGGTGCGTGCATTAAGCCGATATAAGATAGGACGGCACCAATGAAAGAAAATATAGCCGCCTTTTTAAAGTTTTGGTCTATAATATAAACTGTAATTGCACCTAGGATAATACCAGAAAACATCGCTCCTTGTCCTAATGGAACAATCGCACTTGAAAACTGTGCAACGGCTTCTCCAGCAGTATTGTTAAAGCGGGTCATAAGGAAATTAGCTAAGTAAGGTAACATCGCTAAAACAACAGCGGGATAATACTTTGTTTCATTTGTTTGAAAAGCAGTAGATACCATCGATAAACCTACAAACACTAAAATTGGCGCTACTACTGAAATAGGTATTATAGCTGAAAGGGCAGCAATTACACCAAATGTAGCTGCTAAACCGAAAACAAGTGCGTTTAGAATACTATAACCACGTCCCGCTCCCATCCATTTAGAACCTACAGAGGCGATATATACAGTTGTTGGGAACATTCCACCAAATAACGTACCGATCACAGTTCCAGCACCATCAACAGCTTGGCACTCTCTAACATCATAGCTATCCCCTTCAGCTGCCATCGCCTCAACGTTGTTCATTGTTTCGACTGCGTTGTAAATAGTGATAGGTAAAATAACTGCTAGTAACGCAATCATTGTTCCAAATAGTAACCCTAACCCTTCAAAAGCAGCGAGTGTTGGTAATAAAGGATAAAAGCCAAAGTTTGCTAAACCTTCCGTGATGCTAGAAGTTTCGGCATAGCCTAAAGTGAATGCTAAAACAGTTCCGATGACAATAGCGAACAAAGAAGCGGGAATGTTAAATGGTAAGGCAACCTTCCCGATGATACCAACTAAGATGATCGCTAAAACAACTAATCCGACAACGGGCATTTCAAACGTTCTAAACAACATTTCTCCAGCGATAAAAGTTAAAGCGACCCCCGCTAAAGCACCGAGCATTGCTGCACGTGGAATGTTATTTCTTAACCAGTTTCCTGTAATACTAATAGCCATTTCGATTAAACCACTAATTAAGCAAGCTGCTAAGGCAATTTTCCATGCAAGTTCAGGGTCTCCAGTTAAAGTGTTCGCAGGCAACAAAACACCGAATAAAAAGATGAACATAACAGGTGTACTAATTCCGTATGATAGTGCCGTTACGTTTGTCCGACCTTCTTTTTGAGCTAAGCGATTAGCTGAATAAGCGTAATATAAATTTCCGACGATAACGGCTACCGCAGCCCCAGGAATAACCTTTCCAAAGACAATACTTGCAGGAAAGCCCATACCTAACATCGTTACAGCAATAATGACAAAGTTAGCAAGGTTATTTTGGAAAAGTGCAAAGAAAGCATCTGTATCTTCTTTTTTATACCATGGGTAGTTGATTTGATTGGTTGACATGATTAATCTCCTTTTTGATTAAAATTTTAGTTAATGAATTTCATAATTCATTATTTTCGCCACGAAGATCAATATATAGTTGCGTCAAAACCATTCGTAAACTATATATTGCGTGATGTGGCTTGTTTTTGGTAATAATGTAATTCACTCAACTGAACTTCAAAATTACTTATTTACGATCAATTCTTCTACAAAACGAACGGTGTTATTTTCTAGTGATGCAATGCGTGCAAGTGATTCGACTCGATACCCTGCGCCCTCCAACTTCTTTCGACCAGGCTGAAATGATTTTTCGATCACAATACCAATACCACTGACGGTTGCTTTAGTTTGTTCTACTAAGGAAGCAAGCCCAAGTGCAGCTTCACCGTTAGCTAAAAAGTCATCGATGATCAATACTTTGTCACCTTCTACAATAAAATCACGAGAAACTGTAATTTCATTCGTTTCGTTTTTCGTAAACGAATAAACTTTTGCTGTTAAAAGATTTGAGCTTAGTGTTAAAGACTTCTTTTTTCTAGCGAATACTACAGGTACATTTACCTGAATTGCAGTCGTTAAGGCTGGTGCAATTCCAGATGATTCGATCGTTAATATTTTTGTGATCTCATTTTTTTCAAATCTATTAGCAAACTCTCTCCCAATCTCAACTTGAAGTAGCGGGTCAATTTGATGGTTTAAAAAAGAATCGACTTTAAGTACACCATCTGAAAGAACAACACCTTTTTGTAAAATAGCTTGTTTTAACATATCCATGAATGTTAACCTCCTAAAAATAAAAAAGCTCGAATTCTACTATTCACACACATAAAAAGACTATGAGTGAATGATAGAATCCGAGCTTAAACGTAGCGAATCGGAAAAAAATCAATAACTATATACCCGAATCAGAAGGGTAGAAATAGTTATCATCCACTCGTAGTCGAATCATTTACGGTAATTCGGTAGAAACTTGCAGGCCATATCCCTGCGATTATACG